>NZ_JBHEUZ010000030.1:0-31211 GCF_041925275.1 Parapedobacter sp. 2B3
CCGTTGAGAACACGGGCAACGTGAGCCTGACGGGCGTCGCTGTGACCGATGCGGTTGCGCAGGACGGCACCAGCACGAATCTGACCCTAGGTGCACCGTCCGGCGACGCAGACAATGACGGCGAACTGGATGTTGACGAGACATGGACATACACGGTTACTTACGCGGCCACGCAGTCACACATCGATAACGGCAGTGACATCGTGAACACGTTCACCTTCGGTGCGGATGAACTGACCAGCGAGGTGAGCGACGACGCGACGACGGCGATTACACAATCGGCTTCTGTAAGCGTTGAAAAGGTAGTCGATGCAACTAACATCTCAGCACCTTCGACCCTTACCTATACGATTACCGTTGAGAACACGGGCAACGTGAGCCTGACGGGCGTCGCTGTGACCGATGCGGTTGCGCAGGACGGCACCAGCACGAATCTGACCCTAGGTGCACCGTCCGGCGACGCAGACAATGACGGCGAACTGGATGTTGACGAGACATGGACATACACGGTTACTTACGCGGCCACGCAGTCACACATCGATAACGGCAGTGACATCGTGAACACGTTCACGTTCGATGCGGATGAACTGACCAGCGATGTGAGCGACGACGCAACAACGACCATCACGCAGTCGCCCTCTGTTTCCGTTGAAAAGGTAGTCGATGCAACCAACATCGCGGTACCTTCGACCCTTACCTATACGATTACCGTTGAGAATACGGGCAACGTTAGCCTGACGGGCATCGCGGTGACCGACGCGGTCTCACAGGACGGCACCAGCACGAATCTGACCCTAGGTGCACCGTCCGGCGACACGGACAATGACGGTGAACTGGACGTTGACGAGACATGGGCATACACGGTTACTTACGCGGCCATGCAGTCGCACATCGACAATGGCAGTGATATCGTGAACACGTTCACCTTCGATGCGGCCGAGTTGGTTAGCGATGCGAGCGACGATGCGACGACGGCGATTACGAAGGATGCAGCTATACACATAACAAAAGTTGCCGACAAGGCTACGGTCACCACAGCGGGAGAAACGATCACCTACACGATCACGGTGACCAACACGGGCAACGTGACGCTGGCGAACTATACGGTTACCGACGTGCTGTTCCCGACGTGGAGCGGCAGCATCGAGACATTGGCCCCTGCGGCCACCCGCACCTTCGAGCTGGAATACACGGTTACGCAGGCGGACATCGACAACGGTGGCGTGTTGAACGTAGCGAGCGTGAAGGGCGGGAACCCCGGCGATCCGGAGGACGAGGACGAGGTCGAGGTGCCTAGCGACAAGAACCCGGCCATCACGGTAAGCAAGACAGCTGATAAAGCCACGGTCACCACAGCGGGAGAAACGATTACCTACACGATCACGGTGACCAACACGGGCAACATGACGCTGGCGAACTATACGGTTACCGACGTGCTGTTCCCGACGTGGAGCGGCAGCATCGAGACATTGGCCCCTGCGGCCACCCGCACCTTCGAGCTGGAATACACGGTTACGCAGGCGGACATCGACAACGGTGGCGTGTTGAACGTAGCGAGCGTGAAGGGCGGGAACCCCGGCGATCCGGAGGACGAGGACGAGGTCGAGGTGCCTAGCGACAAGAACCCGGCCATCACGGTAAGCAAGACAGCCGACAAGGCCACGGTCACCACAGCGGGAGAAACGATCACCTACACGATCACGGTGACCAACACGGGCAACGTGACGCTGGCGAACTATACGGTTACCGACGTGCTGTTCCCGACGTGGAGCGGCAGCATCGAGACGTTGGCCCCTGCGGCCACCCGCACCTTCGAGCTGGAATACACGGTTACGCAGGCGGACATCGACAACGGCGGCGTGTTGAACGTAGCGAGTGTGAAGGGCGGGAACCCCGGCGATCCAGAGGATGAGGACGAGGTCGAGGTGCCTAGCGACAAGAACCCGGCCATCACGGTAAGCAAGACAGCTGATAAAGCCACGGTCACCACGGCGGGAGAAACGATTACCTACACGATCACGGTGACCAACACGGGCAACGTGACGCTGGAGAACTATACGGTTACCGACGTGCTGTTCCCGACGTGGAGCGGTAGCATCGAGACACTGGCCCCTGCGGCAATCCGCACCTTCGAACTGGAATACACGGTTACGCAGGCGGACATCGACAACGGTGGCGTGTTGAACGTGGCGAGCGTGAAGGGCGGGAACCCCGGCGATCCGGAGGATGAGGACGAGGTCGAGGTGCCTAGCGACAAGAACCCGGCCATCACGGTAAGCAAGACAGCTGATAAAGCCACGGTCACCACAGCGGGAGAAACGATTACCTACACGATCACGGTGACCAACACGGGCAACATGACGCTGGCGAACTATACGGTTACCGACGTGCTGTTCCCGACGTGGAGCGGCAGCATCGAGACATTGGCCCCTGCGGCCACCCATACCTTCGAGCTGGAATACACGGTTACGCAGGCGGACATCGACAACGGTGGCGTGTTGAACGTGGCGAGTGTGAAAGGCGGGAACCCCGGCGATCCAGAGGATGAGGACGAGGTCGAAGTGCCGGTGGGTAAAGACGGTGGTATCAAAATCACCAAGACAGCCGATCGTGAGTCGTTCAATGTTGCTGGTGATGTGATTACCTATACCCTTACCATTACCAATATCGGCAATGTGACCTTATCGAATGTCGTAGCCACCGATGTACTCTTCCCGGAATGGAAAGGTGAAATTGCCACCCTATCGCCAGCTGGTACGCATAGTTTTGAATTGAAATATACCGTTGCACCGGCCGATGTGGAAAAAGGCAGCGTACACAACGTGGCACGGGTAGTTGCGGAAGATCCCGACGGTAATACGCCTGCGGATGAGACGGAGATAGAAGTGCCCGGCGTATTTGGTCCGTTGGCTAATGCGGACGCCGCTAGCACCGAAAGAGGCAATCCGGTTACCATCAACGTAGTAAGTAATGACAATGCAGGTAGCGCTTCGATTGTTCCGCAAACTGTACGACTGGTTGAACCGGGAACAGGAAACGAGGTAACCACCGTAACCATCGAGGGCGAGGGTACCTACACGGTAGGTGCCGATGGAGCAGTCACCTTTACGCCCGATGCGGAATATGTGGGTAACAGTACCATCACCTATACCGTGAAGGATGAAAACGGCTTAGTGTCGAACGCGGCCACCATCACGGTGACAGTAGAAGGTGTAGCTGCCGAAATCGCTCCTACCGCAGCAAATGACCAGGCGACCACCCGGTATGGCCAACCCGTTGCAATTACAGCACTGGCAAACGATCAACCGGGGAGCAGCCCGATTGTTCCATCAACGGTACGTCTCATCGACGAGGCCGGAAACCGCGCTACGACGATTACCATTCCTGGCGAAGGCCGATACACAGTCGATGCGCAAGGCGTGGTCACGTTCGAGCCAGCTAACGGCTTTACTGGAAATAGTACCGTCCGCTACGAAGTGGCTGATGAGAATGGGTTGGTTTCTAATACCGCGACGATTACCGTGGCCGTTGAAGCCCGTCCGTTCAAGATTCCAAATGTTTTCACGCCAAACGGTGACGGTAGGAACGACGTGTTCGAGATTGTGGGCATCGAAGGCTTTGACCGTGTAGAGATTACGGTAGTGAACCGTTGGGGGAATGAGGTGTATCGCAACAATAATTACCAGAATAACTGGGGTGGGCAAGGGCTGAATGAGGGTACCTACTACTATGTTATCATCACCCATGACGGCGGACGTCAAGAACGGTACTCAGGATGGGTACTTATAAAAAAGCAATAAGTTAATACAACAAAAACAAGGGCACTACTTCCAGCCAACAACTTAATGGCTGTTGGTTGGAAGTAGCCCAAATAACAAGGGCTATGAAGCGCATTATAACACTAGTTGCATTCGTGATCTGCTTGATGATGGCCGGTGAAAGCCGGGCCCAACAAAACATCCAGTTCACGCAGTACATTTTCAATTCGATGAGTGTGAACCCGGCCTATACGGGTTACAAGGAGGAGTGGTTCGGCCAACTGGGCCTTCGGAGCCAATGGGTGGGTTTGGAAGGAGCCCCGCAGACGGGCCTTCTTTCGATCGACGGGGTTGTCGATCCGGCAAACAAGCGGCACGGTTTGGGGATGCAGGTGACGGCCGACAAGCTGGGCCCCCAGTCGGCCACTTCGGCCTATGCCAACTACGCGTTCCGCCTGCGGCTGAACGAGGGGGATACGCAGCGCCTGAGCTTCGGAATCGGTGCCGGGGTTACGCAGTACAGCCTTGACGGGTCGGTGCTGGACCCGATCGAAGGGGGCGACCAAGTGCTGCCTGCGGGCAAGATTAGCAACTGGGTGCCGGATGTGCGCTTCGGGGTGTACTATTACAACCCGAAATGGTATGCGGGGGTATCGGTGATGGACCTGCTCTCGGGTGACCAGAGCAACAACATCTTCCGCTGGGACGGCACCACCACGGACAACATCCGCCGCAAGCGGCACATGTACTTCATCGGTGGGGCCCTGTTCAACCTGGGCAATGGGTTGGACCTACGCCCGAGTTTGCTGGTGAAGGAAGATTTCAAGGGCCCGACGAGCGTGGATGTGAATGCGATGTTCATCTTCGGCCGTCGTCTGTGGCTGGGAGCGGGCTGGCGCACTGGGGTGACAGTGTTCAAGCGTGAATACAACCGGGTGAGCGGCAACAGCCTGAGTGGCCGGAATTCGTTTTCGGCGATCACACAGCTCTACGTGACGGACGCGCTGCGAATCGGCTATTCGTACGACCACATCGTGAGCCGGTTGAGCAGCGTGCAGAACGGTTCGCACGAGATCACCCTAGGTATCACCTTCGGCCGGAAGGAACAACGTATCCTCAGCCCGCGGTTTTTCTAACGGTCATAATTGGTTTATATCCGAAAATAACGTGTTAATTATGCATCTTCCTTTAATCGCAAACGATATGAAACCATCATGATTTTCAAAATCACACAACGGAATGACTAAATGGCTTCAGCCATCTTGAATACCGTTGAAGTTAAACACAAATGAAACCATCATGATTTATTCAATCACACAGGGGAATGAATAAATCTGATAGCTTCATCGCCATTAAAAAAGCAAATTATACACAGATGAAAAATCATGATAGCTTCATCACCATTAAAAAACAAATTTAGACAGATGAAAAAAAAATACGCAAGTATGTTATTAAGTCTATTGATGTTGTTCATCAATGTCGCTACTGGTCAGGAACAACCGAGCCTGCGCGACCGTGCCGACGAACTCTACAGAAAGTACGAGTATGCAAACGCAGCGAAATTGTATACCAAACTCGTGGATACGCGTAGCCCGCGTTTACAAGATTTGGAACGGTTGGCCCACAGCTATTGGCAGATGAACGACTATGAATCGGCCGAAAACTGGTACGCCCGTGTCGTACAGCGAAACGAGGCATCACCCGAGAATCTGCTCCATTACGGGCAGGTCTTAAAGGTGAATGGGAAATATGCCGAAGCGAAGCGCCAGTTGGAATCATATGCGGATAAGACTGGGAATGCGCCGGCGGTGGCTATACAAATCGCCGGGTGCGATTCGGCATTGCGTTGGATGGCCTCACCGACTTTGCACCGGTTGCGTAATGAAGCAACGGTAAATACGGCCAACTCCGAATTTGCCGCTTTCCCATCGGGCGACGATGTATACTATGCGGGTGAACCCAGCAGTGCATCATCGTCCAATACCTATGGCTGGACGGGTAATGCCTTCTTGCGGATATATACCGCACCCTTATCGGCCGCCGGGACCTTGGGTAGCCCAACGGTTATGCCGGCTGAGATAAATGATTCGAAATACCACATGGGACCCGTGGTGGCCGAGAAAGACGGGAATACACGCTACGTAACACGTACGTATGCGGGCAAGGATGCAGAGTTGCAAAAGGAAGCAGGGCGTCGCTACCGCACCCATACGTTGGAATTGTATATCTATAGGGAAACCGATGGTGTTTGGTCGGTCGAACCCTTCGCCTACAACGATGCAAAAGCCTATTCGGTAGGACACGCCGCATTATCGCCCGACGAAACTGTGCTTTATTTCTCAAGCGATATGCCCGGAGGGCAAGGTGGTACCGATATCTGGTACAGCGAGCGGCAGGCTGACAATTCGTGGAGCCAGCCGGTAAACGCAGGGGCAACGATCAACAGTTCGGGCGACGAGCTATTTCCCAATATCGCGCCAGATGGCACGCTTTATTTTTCAAGCGACGGCTTCGCCGGCATGGGCGGGTTGGATGTATTCAAGTCCAGTGGCGATAAAGCCCGATGGAGTACCCCAGAGAACCTTAGGTATCCGATCAATAGTGCCGCCGATGACTTTGCCTATCTGATCTATGGGGAAGACGAGGAAGGGTACCGTGGGTTCTTGTCGTCAGACCGGCGCGGGGGCAAAGGCGGCGACGATATCTATTCGTTCTCGTTCGAGAAGCCGAAAATCATCATCATCCTGAAAGGGACCACGTCGGATAAATCCACGGGCGAGCGTTTGGCCGCAACGTCTGTGACACTTTATGACGGCACACGGGAGATTGTTGCTAAGAAGAGCAGCAGTGATACGGGTACGTTTGAATTTGTGCTCGATCGTAATCAGTCTTATACCGTATTGGGGCAAAAAGAGGGGTACCATGCCGATTCAGCCAAGGTGGGCACCCACGGCATCACTCACTCCGACACGCTGGAAGTGGCGTTGTTGTTGGAGCCGATCTTCCAGGTGGGGCAGACCTTCGAGCTGGAAAATATCTATTACGATTTCGACAAGCATAACATCCGTCCGGATGCGGCAGCGATACTGGACGAATTGGTGCGGACATTGCGCGACAACCCGACACTGAAGATCGAGCTGTCGAGCCATACGGATAGCCGGGGAAGCAACGCATACAACGAGGCGCTGTCGCAGCGGCGGGCGCAATCGGCGGTGGATTATCTGGTATCAAGGGGCATCGCCCGCGACCGGATGGTGGCCAAGGGCTACGGGGAAAACAGACTGGTGAACCGCTGTGCGGATGGCGTGCCGTGTAGCCGCCAAGAGCACCAAGCCAACCGGCGGACCGAGGTAACGGTGCTTGAGTACTAAAAGAAATTCAATCGACCTGGGACTAAAAAAGGGGCATCCGTATGTGAATGCCCCTTTTTTGTGCATGTTGCCAAACCTTATTTCAAAATCCGGCGGATTTTATTCGATTTCTTAATCAGCTTGTAAAACGCGTCGTAATCCTCTTCCTTAAGTACGTCATGTACGTGCTGCAGTTGATTGATGTGCTCTTGTAACACTTCAAGTACATTCTCGCGGTTTTGCATGAAAATAGGCGTCCACATATCGGGGGAGCTCTTGGCAAGGCGGACAGTGGATTCAAACCCCGACCCGGCCAATTCGAAAATCCTGCCCTGTGCCTTTTCTTTCTCTAATACGGTGAGGGCCAGGGCAAACGAGGTGATGTGCGAAATGTGCGATACATAGGCCGTGTGCACATCGTGCTCATGTGCACTCATAAAGGTCGTTTGCATGTCCAGCTGTTCTGCAATCATGTCTACAATATCGAAGGCGTCTTCGTCGCTGTTCATGGCATCCACATAGACCATGACCTTACCGGCAAATAAATTGGGTACGGCAGCCTCGGGCCCGGAATATTCGGTGCCCGCCATGGGGTGCGCAGCGACAACGCGACCCCGCTTCGGGTGATCCGTTATCGCTTGTAATATGCGCTCCTTGGTTGAGCCCATATCAATAACGACTTGGTCTGTCACTTGGTCGAGCAGCGGGGGGAGCAGCTCCAGAATGGCGTCTACCGGAACGGTAAGTAGGATTACTTCACATGCCGCTAACGCATCTTCGAGCGTCATGCCTTCATCAATCAGCCCCAATTGAAGTGCCTTTTTGAGGTTGGCTTCACTTTTGTCTACGCCCACGATCCTCGTGGTTATTTTTTTTTCTTTCAACGTGATGGCGATGGACCCTCCGATGAGCCCCACGCCAACAATGGCTATATTCATTGCTGTTTTATGCTTCGTTTATTATATGTTATCGGCTTCTTTAAGCTGCGCATTCACCAAGCGGTCATATGCTTTGTCAAGTACATCGGTGGTGGCGCAAAGGCTTACCCGGATGTAGCCACTCCCCCGATCACCGAAAATGCCCCCGGGTGTGATGAATACCCTCGATTGCCGGAGCACCGAGTCACTCAATGCATATCCATCGAGGTAGGAGGCAGGGATTTTTGCCCAAACGAATAGACCTACCTGCTGTCGGCTATAGGTGCATCCCAATATATCCAATAGTTGGTACACCTTTTCGCGCCGGCTACGGTAGCTGGCGTTCAGTCCGTCATACCACTCGCGTCCCAGCGACAACGCCTTCGCGGCGGCCATTTGCGCTGGGAAGAACATCCCCGAATCCATGTTGCTCTTAAATCGGATAATCTCCCGGATGCGGGCCTCTGCACCAACGAGCATGCCCACGCGCCAGCCGGCCATGTTAGACGATTTGCTCAATGAATTGAGTTCAATGGCCACATCCATCGCCCCTTCGGTAGCGAGCAGGCTTTGCGGTCGGTCGTTTAATATAAAGCTGTACGGATTGTCGTGGCAAAGCAGGATATGGTATTGCTTCGCAAAAGCGACCACTTCCTTGAAAAATGCGGCTGTCGCCGACGTACCTGTCGGCATGTGGGGGTAATTCAGCCACATCATTTTCACATTGCTGAGGTCCTGTTTTGCCAATTCATCGAGATCAGGCAGCCAGCCGTTTTTTTCTTCCAACTCATAAGGGATGCCCGTTGCACCGCTCAAGCGGACAGCGGCACTATATGCCGGGTATCCGGGATTGGGGAAAAGCGCCTCATCGCCTTCCTGCAGATAGGTCATGCATACGTGTACAATACCTTCTTTCGAGCCGATAAGCGGAAGAACGTGGATATTCGGATCAAGCGACACGCCATACCAATCGCTATACCAATTGGCAATGGCCTGTCGCAACGGCAATATGCCCTTGTAGTTTTGGTAACCGTGTGTATCCGGCTGGGACGCATAGGCGTGCAACGTGTCTATAACGGACGGATGGGGGGGTAAGTCAGGACTCCCGATGCCCAAATTGATTACTTTTTCGCCGGTTTGGTTCAATGCCTCGATTTCACGGAGCTTTCTCGAAAAATAGTACTCCTCGGTATGTTGAAGCCGATTGGCAACCTGTATCTGCATTTTTTTACGTTTAGGCGACTAAATTAAGCAAAACCATCCAATAATAGCGTTGGCTTTTTTCGGCTAACCTTTCTTTTTTGGTAGCTTTGCAACTTGTTGAGCAGTTGATGAAGACATATTTTCGATTATTATCATACGCCAAGCCCCTTGGGAAATTTGCAATTCCCTATGCCGTCACTACCTTACTAAGTGTTCTCTTCGCCACACTGAATCTAGCGCTTATTATCCCACTGTTGCATACCCTGTTTAACACGGATGATGCGAGTGGTGAATTGCTGGTAAAACCCACCACTTGGGATATAGGTGATAATTTTAATTATTACGCGCAACTGGCGGCTGAACATTACGGGCCGTATGGGGCATTGCAACGGGTTTGTCTGGTTATTATTGGGTCCGTTTTGCTGAGCAACGCATTCCGATACCTTTCCCAACGCATCATGGAGAACCTCCGTATCCATACATTGCTGAACCTCCGGAAAGCAGTGTTCGATAACGTGATGGACCTGCATGTTGGTTATTTCAACAGCCAGCGCAAAGGGGATATCATCTCGAAAATTGCTTCAGACGTCCAAGTAGTCCAGTTTTCCGTGACCGCCACGTTGCAGGTCATTTTCAAAGAACCGCTCACCCTGTTGGCTTATATGATCGTCTTGTTTCTGATTTCGGCAAAACTGACGTTATTTGCCATCTTGGTGGTTCCTGTATCGGCTTTTGTGATTTCCCGTATTGTAAAGCGGTTAAAGGCACAAGCCACGAAAGCCCAGCAGGTATACGGCAATATGATCAGTTACCTGGATGAAGCGTTATCGGGGGTTAAGATTATCAAGGCTTTCAATGCAACGGCGTTCATCAAAAAGAAGTTCCACGATGAGAATATACGTTTCTCCAGAATAAGCAAGCGAATGGTGCGCCGCCAGCAATTGGGCTCACCCGTATCCGAGTTGTTGGGCGTGGCTATGGTAGCTATTGTTTTGCTTTATGGCGGTAACCTGGTGTTGAGCGGTTCGGAGGAACTCAGCGCCGCAGCCTTTATCGGTTATATCGCGTTGTTCTCGCAAGTGATGCGTCCGGCAAAGGCACTGACGGATTCATTCAGCAACATCCACTCCGGGATCGCAGCAGGCGAGCGTGTATTGGATTTGATCGACCAAGAGAATTTGCTGCCCGATCGGCCGGATGCGAAAACCATATCGACGTTTTCCGAAAGTATCCGGTTGTCCAATGTAAGCTTTTCTTACGGCGAGCGCGAAATACTTAAAGATATCGATCTCGAAATACCAAAGGGACAGACGGTTGCATTGGTGGGCCCGTCAGGTGGTGGTAAGTCTACGTTGATGGATTTGATTCCACGGTTTATCGATGTGAAGAGAGGCGAAGTGTTGGTTGATGGTGTGAATATTAAGGATTTGGTAACAAACGATTTGAGATCGATGATCGGATTGGTGAACCAAGACTCTTTTTTGTTTAACGATACGATATTCAACAACATCGCTTTCTCTTCGGCAACCACAGATAGGGAAACGGTGATAGCGGCCGCCCGCATTGCCAATGCGCACGAGTTTGTCTTGGAGATGGAAAATGGCTATGATACGGTTATCGGCGACCGAGGTGTGCGGCTGTCGGGTGGCCAGCGCCAGCGGATTTGCATCGCCCGCGCGGTCTTAAAAAATCCGCCCATCCTGTTGCTCGACGAGGCAACCTCTGCCCTGGATACGGAATCGGAGAAATTGGTACAGGAAGCGCTGGCTAAATTGATGCAAAATCGCACAACGCTGGTGATAGCCCACCGGTTGAGTACCATCCAGAATGCGGATAAAATTGTGGTATTGGAAGCCGGGCGCATTGTTGAAGAAGGAGACCACCAGCAATTGCTGGCTAACGATGGCCTTTACAAACGATTGATAGAAATGCAACAATTTGGGGAATGAGCCGCCGATATGGCAATTCCATGACTTGGATGCCATGGGCTTTTTCGCTATTTTTGCTCTCAAAGATATCAAGGTATGGACGCCGAGAAAAAGCTCACTTTTCTTCTTGAAGACAAAAATCTGGACGATGATTTGAAAGCCATTGCCGCCAAGGTTCGTGATGGTAAGCGGATTGATCAGGCGGAGGGGGTGTTGCTCTATAAGCGCGGCGAGTTAGGGTATTTGGGCGTGTTGGCAAACGCCATCCGGGAACGGAGGCACGGCGATTCGACCTATTTTAACAGGAACTTCCACATTGAGCCAACCAACCTTTGTGTGTACGACTGTAAATTCTGCTCCTATTCGCGCCTCATCAAAGAACGGGCAGACGGGTGGGAAGCAACGATGGAAGAAATGCTCGATGTCGTAAAATCATACGACGACGAACCGGTTACGGAAGTCCACATCGTAGGGGGGGTATTGCCGCAGTATAACATGCAGTTCTACATGGACTTGTTTGCTGCCATCAAGAAACACCGCCCCAACCTACACGTGAAGGCACTCACGCCTGTAGAGTACCATTATATTTTCAAGAAGGCAAAGGTTGATTATGCAACCGGTATGGCCATGATGAAAGACGCCGGCCTGGAGTCGATGCCGGGCGGCGGTGCCGAGATTTTCCATCCGGAGATACGGGAACAGATAGCAAAGGATAAATGCAATGCCGAGCAATGGCTGCAGATCCATGAAGAATGGCATAAGCTGGGGATGCACTCCAACGCGACCATGTTATACGGGCATATCGAGGAATATTGGCACCGTGTGGACCACATGGAGCGGCTGAGGAAACTGCAGGATAAGACGAATGGCTTCCAAACGTTCATTCCACTGAAGTTCCGGAACAAGGACAACCAGATGGCACACGTGCCGGAGTCGACGGTGGTGGAAGACCTTCGCAATTACGCCGTCAGCCGTATTTATTTGGATAATTTCCCACATATCAAAGCCTATTGGGCAATGATCAGCAGGGAAACCGCCCAATTGTCGTTGAGTTTTGGCGTAAATGATATCGACGGAACGCTCGATGATACCACGAAGATTTATTCCATGGCCGGCGCAGAGGAACAGCACCCAGCAATGACCACGCGGGAACTGGTGGAATTGATTAAACAAGCAGGTAGACACCCCATTGAGCGGGATACCTTATATAATGTTATTACAGACTACAACGAAGTGGTTTTTGACGACGAGGCTGCCGACAAACAAGGGCGGTATTATCAATTACCTGTATTGAACGATAAATAGCAATAGATTTTTGGAAAAAACACTTTACATTATTCGCCACGGTCAAACGGATCTCAACTTAAAGGGAATCGTGCAGGGAAGGGGGATTGATTCGCCATTGAATGAGATGGGAAAGCGGCAAGCCGACGCATTTCATGCCCACTACCGCGATGTCCGTTTCGACAAGATTTACACATCGACGTTATTGCGCACGCATCAAACCGTGGCTCCATTTACCGGTATACCTACAGAGCCGTTGGCTGGGCTCGATGAGATCGGCTGGGGCATCTACGAAGGGAAGGAACAGACCCCCGATATCATGGCTGGATTTGTTGATCTGACCACGCGCTGGCGGCTGGGAGAACTGGATTGTGCGGTGGAAGGCGGGGAAACCCCCAACCAATTGGTGGCTAGGCAACGCGAAGCGTTTGACTACATACTGTCCCATCCGAACGAAAAGACCATATTGATATGCATGCATGGCCGGGCGATGCGTGTATTGCTCTGTTGGCTTACGGACCTAGACGTTGCTTTGATGGATGATTTTCCCCACACGAACACGGCGTTGTACAAAATGCAATACAATGGTAAAACGTTTTCCATGGCAGATGCCTATAACGTGGAACATTTAGCGGGATTGCTGGTTGAATAAGATGATGATGGAAAAGGTAAAGGTATCGGCGGTGTCATACACCAACACGTTGCCATTTATATACGGGCTTCAACATTCGCCCGTAATCGAGGAAATTTTACTGAGCCTTGATATACCCAGTGTGTGCGCCCATAAGTTAATCCATGGCCATGCAGACTTGGGTATCGTGCCGGTAGCGGCATTGCCAGATATCCCGCAGGCAGAAGTTGTCTCCGATTACTGCCTAGGTGCTACCGGTGCGGTAAATTCTGTTTTTATCTACAGCGAAAAGCCCATCTCGGCCATCACATCGCTCCGCTTGGATAGCCAGTCCAGGACTTCCAACGCACTGGCGCGGGTACTATTACGTTACCACTGGAAGAACGACGGCGTAGTAATGGTGGAAGGGGAGGCGGACGCGTACGTGGAAATAGGCGACCGTACATTCGGAAAACAACACGCACATCCTTACGTGTACGACCTGTCGTGGCATTGGCGTGAATTTACCGGATTGCCTTTTACCTTTGCCGTGTGGGTGGCCAACAAGCCGATGAAATCGGCTTTTATCCAAGCCTTCAATGAGGCTTTGGCCTATGGGCTAAGCCAACGGGATATGGTGATTGCCGGACTGCCCGCCCGGATCGACTTCGATTATCGCCAATATTTAATGGAAAACATCGATTATCAGTATACCGATAAAAAGAAGGAGGCAGTGAAAACCTTCTTGAAATTGATGGGATCGCTGACACCTAATCCAAGTGAATCGTTGATGAAGAAAGACTTACTCGGATGAAGATCGAAGACGAAATCCAAACGCGCAAATTCTACAATGAGCGGCATAAGGCAACACTCAATATCGTATTCACCAGCAATTGGATAGCTGGTATGCTAGAAAAACGGGCAAGTACGCATAAAATTACACTTCAACAGTACAACATACTCCGCATCCTACGTGGACAGTATCCCGCCCCGGCTACCAACCGACTGCTCAAGGAGCGCATGCTCGACAGGACACCGGACGTATCCCGTATCGTTGATCGGCTGGTCTCCAAAGGGTTGGTCTCCAAGGGCCGGTGTACCAAGGATCGCCGCGCCGTCGACGTAACGATTACGCCGAAGGGGTTGGAAACCTTGGCAGACCTCGACGAACCTATGCTGATGATGGATGTTCTCCAGGAAAATATTACCGACGCAGAATGCCAGGTATTGAATAGCCTATTGGACAAATTGCGGGGATACCGAAATTAGCGATTGATCATTTTTGCCTAATGCGCATGGGGGTGAACCAGGAAGTTTAGCAAGGAAACAGCAATACCCAATATAACGGCAATCATTTTCCTCTTGTTGAATTTATGGTGGTCCGCTGATCCGGATTCAAATAAGATCGTTGTGGAAATATGGAGGAAAATGCCGATGACCACCGCCATGATACGATCAAAATATTGATCAATGTGGCCCATTCCGCCTGAGCTAATGGCCTTGCTGACGAGGTAGCCCAACGGCGTCATCAGGGCAAATACGGTCAACAACAGGGTAATGTTTTTTTTGGAAAGCGATGTGTTGAGCAACAGGCTGCCAAGTGCAAAGGCCGCCGGAACATGGTGGAGAGCGATGCCGAATGTCAGTGCACCCTGTTGGCTGCCCGCCAATGGCATCCCTTCCAATATGGCATGGAGACACAGGCTTATCATGATCCCTAACGGAAATATACCATGGCTTTTTTCCGAATGGTGGATGTGGCCATGTTCGATACCGTGCGAAAGCTGCTCTAAGCCAAGCTGCAAGAGGAATCCCAATAGGACAAACAAACCGATGGTGTGGTCGTGTGCACTGTGGATATGGTAAACCTCCGGTATCAAGTGAAGTACGGTGATGGAAAATAGGTAAGCTCCACTGAAAGAAAGGACAAGCTTCAACAGACGGGTGTTATCGCGCTTTACAAAAAACACCGATACCCCACTTGTAAACGCAGAGACAAATAAGATGGTAATGATTGCAACGGCACTCATGCTTCGTTTTTGACGGGTGTAAGATTAGGAATCAGGTAGCGAAACCCCAAACCGGTAAGGTATCCAATGGTACTACCCAATAAAGCTCCCCCGATGATATCCAATGGATAGTGGACCCCCACATAGACCTGTGCAAAGCTAATGACGGCGGCCCAAGAGAGCCCGAGCCATAGAATGTGTTTCCACCTTCGGTAAAAGACCATAATCAGTGCCACCGCAATTGCAAAATGATTTGCCGCATGCGACGAGGTGAAACTATAACCACCACTGCATCGCACCAAGACATTTACTTGGTCTTTAAACTCCACATCCCGGCAAGGCCGCACCCGCTCTACCGATTTCTTGATAATAGAGGAAGACACATGGTCGGTAATGCCGAAGGTAATCAGCAGGAAAGCGATGATATATAACCCGTTTTTTTTGTAGTTCCGGATGCAGAAAATAATAATAAATAGGTAGAGCGGTGCCCAGGTATACCGATTCCGCAAAATAGGCATCAACCAGTCGAAAAACGCATTGCTCAATCCTTGGTTGATGGCTAGGAACGCATCTTGGTCGAACGAAATAAGTTGGTCGATCATATAAATTAAACAAAGTTGCAACAAAAGTAAAAATAATTTCCAAATTCCCATGATGTTCGCGAAATTTAGAATGCCGAACAATATTCCTATTTTTACGAACTCAAATTCGATATTTCACATGACATTAATCAAATCAATTTCAGGCATACGGGGAACCATTGGCGGGAGGCCGGGTGAGGCATTGACACCGATAGACGTCGTTAAGTTTACGGCTGCATTCGGCCGCATGATCCAACAGCAATCGGCGTCTAAAAAGGTAGTTGTCGGGCGTGACGCGCGGGTGTCGGGCGATATGGTGCGGAACCTGGTGGTTGGGACTTTGCAGAGCATCGGGATGGATGTGGTCGACTTGGGGCTTTCCACTACGCCGACGGTGGAAATTGCCGTTCCGGCAGAGCGGGCTGCCGGGGGCATCATCCTCACCGCTAGCCATAACCCCGGGCAATGGAATGCACTGAAGCTACTGAATGCCAAAGGGGAATTTATTGACGACGCTGCGGGTAAGCACGTGCTTGAAATCGGTGAACGCTTGGATATCGATTTTGCTACGGTGGATGGCTTGGGCAAGGTTACCACCGACGACAGCTATTTGCAAAAGCACATCGATCAGATTTTGTCGTTGCCGCTGGTAGACCCGGATGCCATACGAAAGGCGGGTTTTGCCATAGCCGTTGATGCGGTCAACTCTACCGGGGGGATTTTCGTACCCGCTTTATTGGTGGCGCTCGGTGTGGAAACGGTTTATAAGATCCATTGTGAACCCAACGGATTGTTTCCGCATAACCCCGAGCCCCTTGCAGAAAACCTGACGGATTTGTCGGCGTTGGTAGTGGAAAAAAAGGCCGATATGGGCATCGCGGTAGATCCGGATGTAGACCGGCTCTGCTTTGTAATGGAAGACGGCAAGATGTTTGGCGAAGAATATACCTTGGTGGCTGTGAGCGACTATGTGCTTCAACATACACCGGGGAATACCGTCTCCAACCTCTCGTCTACGCGGGCATTGCGCGATGTAACCATCAGCAGGGGTGCGGAATACCACGCCGCCGCCGTAGGCGAAGTGAATGTGGTCACAAAAATGAAGGAAGTGGGCGCGGTAATCGGTGGTGAAGGGAATGGTGGCGTCATCTACCCTGCCACACACTACGGAAGGGACGCCCTCGTCGGTATTGCACTCTTCCTCACGCACCTGGCCAAAAGCGGCAAGCGTATCTCCGAATTAAGGGCAAGCTATCCGCAGTACTACATGTCTAAGAATAAAATATCCCTTACTCCCGGATTAGACATCGATGGGTTGCTGGCCGCTATGCAGCAAAAATATAAAGATGTACCCCACAGTACGATTGACGGGCTGAAAATCGATTTCGATGAAGAGTGGGTACACTTACGTAAGTCGAATACCGAACCGATTATCCGAATCTACTCGGAAGGTCCAACACCGGAGCGGGCGGAGGCGATAGCACTGCAAATCATAGCGGACATTAAGCTTATTATCGAAACTTAAAAACCCTAACTTACCCACTTATTGAGATCGTGCCACGTGCTATTTTTCGCTCACGAAGTAATCGTTTCCGTGCGGGAAGCAACGGTTTCCGCTTCGCAAGCGATCGGTTCCCTACCGGAAGCAACGGTTTCCGCTTCGCAAGCGATCGGTTCCCTACCGGAAGCAACGGTTTCCGCTTCACAAGCGATCGGTTCCCTACCGGAAGCAACGGTTTCCGCTTCGCAAGCGATCGGTTCCCTACCGGAAGCAACGGTTTCCGCTTCACAAGCGATCGGTTCCCTACCGGAAGCAACGGTTTCCGCTTCGCAAGCGATCGGTTCCCTACCGGAAGCAACGGTTTCCGCTTCACAAGCGATCGGTTCCCTACCGGAAGCAACGGTTTCCGCTTCGCAAGCGATCGGTTCCCTACCGGAAGCAACGGTTTCCGCTTCACAAGCGATCGGTTCCCTACCGGAAGCAACGGTTTCCGCTTCGCAAGCGATCGGTTCCCTACCGGAAGCAACGGTTTCCGCTTCGCAAGCGATCGGTTCCCTGCCGGAAGCAACGGTTTCCGCTTCGCAAGCGATCGGTTCCCTACCGGAAGCAACGGTTTCCGCTTCGCAAGCGATCGGTTCCCTGCCGGAAGCAACGGTTTCCGCTTCGCAAGCGATCGGTTCCCTACCGGAAGCAACGGTTTCCGCTTCGCAAGCGATCGGTTCCCTACCGGAAGCAACGGTTTCCGCTTCACAAGCGATCGGTTCCCTACCGGAAGCAACGGTTTCCGCTTCGCAAGCGATCGGTTCCCTACCGGAAGCAACGGTTTCCGCTTCGCAAGCGATCGGTTCCCTGCCGGAAGCAACGGTTTCCGCTTCGCAAGCGATCGGTTCCCTACCGGAAGCAACGGTTTCCGCTTCGCAAGCGATCGGTTCCCTGCCGGAAGCAACGGTTTCCGCTTCGCAAGCGATCGGTTCCCTACCGGAAGCAACGGTTTCCGCTTCGCAAGTGATCGGTTCCCTACCGGAAGCAACGGTTTCCGCTTCGCAAGTGATCGATTCCGAAGTGCAAGTAAGTCTATTTCGGTTCAACTAAGTTCATCTGCGTCTAAATTTTCGGCGTGCACAACCCAAATCGTATACCTGTAAACCGACTTTCGGTCAAGCGAATTTTGTATCTTGCGTTTTTTAGAAGCACCATTATGAAGCATTATACCGATACCATCCATGTCTCTTCCGAAACGGGCCGATTGAGAAAAGTCCTGGTACATAGCCCCGACAGTGGTTTAGGTAAAGTTGTACCTTCGAAGGCGCAAGACTGGTTATTTGAAGATATTGTACACCTGGATACCATTCGGCGGCAGGAATACGATTACTATATCAAATTGTTGTTGTATTTCCTGGACGAGAAAAAAATAAAGGGCCGGTTGGTTGATATCGATGCACCGGAGCAACATCGAAACTTTTTTAAGCCCGACCACCCGGACTTTTACAACTCACAGCACGTGATCGAGTTGCAGGTCTTACTTGCGGATATCCTCACAGACACATCCATCAAAAGCCAGCTGGTCGCCTCGGTCTGTGCGATAGAGGCGTGTAGCTACGATGTGCAACGCGAGCTGATGGGATATGCGCCGGCCATGCTGGCGCGGGTATTTTTCAGCGGCACACCCGATGAACGCGAGATGATCTTTCCGCCCATTCCCAACTTTATCTTTACCCGTGATATCGGCATCGTCATCAATGACCATATCCTGCTTAATAAGCCGATGAAAGAAGCTCGCAAGCGGGAGGCGTTGCTTGCCAAGTATATTTTTTATCACCATCCTGTTTTTGCTTCCTGCCACGACAAGGTGATTGAACTCACCGATACGCAACATCACTTCCTTTTGCCCAACGATGCCGATGTGGAGCGGGTAACATTGGAAGGGGGCGATGTGATGGTGGTTAGCCCCGACCATGTGCTGATCGGGGTGAGTGAGCGTACCACCCGAGAGGCAGCGGCCCAGGCGGTGCAGCGCCTGTTTGAACGGGATGTGGTACAGCGGGCCACCATTATCAAGATTCCCCATAAACGCGATTACATGCACATCGATACCGTCTTTACGCAGGTGAAGCGGAATACCTGGGTAATGCTGGGTGATTTTTCCAACCAGGGCCTGGCGGGTTCGCAAACGGATGCCGTGCATAGGGCGCTCCGTATCCAGCCGCACCGCGCGGATGATTTGGAGATTTTGCAGTTTGAAAAAGGGGATTTGTCCAATCCGCGGCATTTCCAATCGCTGGAAGCCTTGTTGACAGAAATCAGCGTGGCTGAGCTCGGCGCCGCACCGGCGGATGTCAGCATCATCATGTCGGGGAATAATGAATTTCCCTATGATGCCCGCGAGCAATGGACCGACAGTTGCAACCTGCTGGCCATTCGGGAGGGTGTGGTACTGGGTTACGACCGCAATGATAAAACCACGGAGGCCTTCCGGGCGGCCGGCTTTGATGTCGTAAACGTATCCGATTTGTTGGCCGACCTGGAGTCGGGTAAGGTGAGGGCGGATGACGTGACCGATACGTTGGTACTGATGCCATCGGCAGAACTATCGCGGGCCAGGGGTGGCTTCCACTGCATGAGTATGCCATTATGGCGCGATTGATACACTGCTTGCATGACCTTACAAAATAAAGCGATGACCCTATTGATGATTCGGCCGGCGCGATTCGGCTACAACGTACAGACCGCAGGCAGCAATGCATTCCAGCGGCGCTCTGAAGAAAGCCACAGCGCCGTACACCAGCGGGCAGTCCGGGAGTTCGACGCCTTGGTGGAGAAATTGAGGCAACACCGTATCGACGTGCTGGTAGTGCAGGATAGCCCCGAGCCGCATACGCCGGATAGCATCTTTCCGAACAATTGGGTGTCTTTCCATCGCGATGGTTCGATGGTGCTGTATCCTATGTTTGCAGAGAACAGGCGGCTGGAACGTAAGTATGAAGTGCTCGCCGCCATAAAAGACCGGTTTTTAGTACGACGGGAAATTGATTTAAGCATCAACGAAGCCGATAACCGGTTTCTGGAAGGGACCGGTAGTTTCGTCCTCGACCGTGAAAGCCGGCTGGCCTATGCATGCCGTTCGCCCCGGACCGACGAAAAGCTGCTGCGGGAATTTTGTGGGCAATTGGATTATAGGGCGGTTGTTTTCGATGCCGTGGACCGGGAGGGTAGGGCCATTTACCATACCAACGTGATGATGTGTGTGGCCGATCGGTATGCCGTTATTAACATCGAAGCTGTTGGCCAATCCGATCGCGCAGCGGTAGTTGCTACGCTGCAAACTTCGGGTAAAACCATCCTATCCATCAGTCATGCACAAATGGCTGCCTTTGCGGGTAACATGCTGCAGGTTACAAACAAAGATGGCAAGCGCTTCCTCGTCATGTCGTCGCAGGCATTCGATTCGCTACAACCGGAACAGGTTAGCCTGTTGGAATCGTTTAATCCCATCATCCATTCCCCGTTGGATACGGTTGAACAAAATGGCGGCGGTAGCGCCCGATGCATGATGGCTGAAGTATATATAACTCCAAAATCTGATCATGACTGATTTAAAACTCTACATGTTGTTGCTTGGCTGCAAACCCGACGGTAGGCATACCGAACAGCACGACGTTTTCTTCGGAATCGGGACATCATTGAAAGACTTGGTGCCCGATATCATTGATTTTTGGCCGGAAGCAGCCGGCAAGATCCATATCGACGCGTGGCGCGAAGTAACCGTGGTGGATGGATGCCCGATTAAGGTGATGATGAGAAGTGATTTGCCGGAACGTGGCCATCAATGGAAGTTGTTTTTCGTGAACCTCGGCGGTTATAAGGAAAATGACTTTGAGGAATACCATTATAAATGCCTTTCGGTAGGCGCAACTGCCGCCGATGCGATTAAGCAGGCGAAGGAACAAACATTTTGGAAACACCAACTTTCATCCCATATCGATGATAAATACGGCATCGACGTGGACGACGTTTACGAGATTGAAGAAGTGCTTGCCTCTCGTTTGAAAGAAAAATATACGGTTGTGGTTGGAACAGGTGGTCCCACCCGACCCGAGGATGAACTGCACCCCGGTTACCTAAAACTAAGTAAATTGATGGGAGGATAACACGTCACCGCGCATGTATCCACTTGAAACTGTAATTTTTCTCCGGGATTTTCATCCGATCGGCCAGGCGAAGCAATCGGTCGGGTAGACGAACGAGGTAGTCTCGGGCGCGTTCGCCAGCTTCATTTAATTCTTTGACAGACTCGACCTTCCATTCGCGGAGCAATTCTTTGAGAATATCGACGTAATCTACCGCGGTATATACGCCAAGCCGTTGGGCAGCGTCTGAAAAATGGGTAAATGCCTCTCCCTGCGGTTCGCCCGACTCGCGCAGCATGTGGGCAGGCATCACGATTTTCTTGCGCATCATGTCCTCGAATGCCAGCATCACTTCGCTAGGGTCAACTTCCATGGCTTTGGAAATAAAAGACATATACGCTTTCGCGTGGCGCGCCTCATCAGCCGCAATCACACCGCACATTTTTGCCAACAGCTTGTCGCCATCCTTTTTTGAGAAAGCAGCTACCCGCCTGTGCGATACGTTGGTGGCCAGTTCCTGGAAAGAGGTATAAATGAAGTTACGGTAAGGGTCGTTGCCCGTCCCGATTTCAATGCCATCTTGGAGGAGATATTGGGTAGAGATCTCCATTTCCCGCATGTTTACGCGGCCGGAGAGGTAAAGGTATTTGTTGAGCAAATCGCCGTGCCGGTTTTCTTCGGCAGTCCATGCACGTACCCATTTCATCCATCCGCCTTGTTCGTTTTTGTTGACGTCTTCTACCATGGTGAGCCACGACTCGTACGTAGGTAAAGCTTCTTCGGTGATCGTATCGCCGATTAACACCGCAACCAAATCATATGACAGCTCCCGGGCACTTTCCTGTAAGTCCCTTACTTCTTCGAAAAACGTGTCTCTAGACGAGTCGGGGAGCAGGTCTGCAGGTTGCCACATTTGTTCCACAGGCTTTAGGTATTCAGCCATGTCATTGAGCATGAACGGCTCCAGATACGCCATCACTTCTTTCCGTGATCCTTCGGGTATTTGTTGTGTCAATTGCATAGTCAATGCAAAGATAATCAAATGGGTTGATAATCTTTTTTTAACCATCCGATTATATTTAAAATATGACAAGAATCATAATTTAACCGTAATTTTGGGCGGTTGTACGTTCCCATGGAATGAAAAATACCCCTACGATGAATGGTCATTTTAACATACGTGTTTACGGCATATTGATTAACGAACACCAAGAAGTCCTGATCAGCGATGAGCGTGAATACGGCATGGAATTTAGCAAATTCCCAGGGGGCGGCCTTGAATACGGCGAGGGGCTTTTGGACGGGCTTATCCGGGAGTTCAACGAAGAATGCGGCGCCGACATTACGGTGCTGCGGCACATCCATACCACCGACGTGTTCGTAAAATCGGCATTCAACGACAGCCAGGTCCTTGCGGTGTATTACCTCGTCAAGAATAAAACGCCGTTGCAGGGCCGGTTCGGTCGCAAGGCGTTCGATTTTGAAGCAGGAAGGGCAATTGACCAGTCGTTTCGTTGGATACCCATCGGCCATTTGGATGAATCGGACCTTACCTTTGAGATGGACCGCCGGGCTTGGCGGGTATTCATGTCGGAAAAAAGCCACGGTTTGCATTTTTAAGTCGGGCACTGCTCGTAAATTGTCCGGTCGCAACGGATAAATTGATACTTTCGTGCCGTTATTCGTAAAAAGCGGAAACGATGGAGATTATTTTTTGGATCAGTTTATTTATCATTGGATATACCTATATCGGCTATGGGATGGTACTTTACATCCTATATCGGTTGAAACGGCTAGTTGCACCGCGCAAGCCGGTGCAACGGGACGGCGCTCATAACGGTAAGGCGAGGCTACCGACGTGTACGCTCATTGTGGCCGCTTACAACGAAGCTGCTGTTATCGAAGAAAAAATCCGTAATACACTAGCGTTGGAATACCCGGAAGGTAAATTAAGCTGTTTCTTTGTGACGGATGGATCTACCGATGAGACGCCTGAACTCGTTCGTAAGTTTCCGGAAATCAATTTGTTACATATGGATGCCCGCGGTGGCAAGATAGCGGCAGTGCATCGTGCAATGGAGCAAGTAACTACCGAGGTCGTTATTTTCACAGATGCGAATACCCTGTTAAATCCCAATGCCGTGTTGGAAATATGTGCCAATTACGCGGATGCCCGCGTCGGTGCGGTCGCTGGTGAGAAGCGGGTGCATGCGGACGAAAAGGCTGATGCAAGTGCCGCAGGGGAGGGGTTTTATTGGAAGTACGAGTCAGCCTTAAAACGGTGGGACTCGGCATTGCATACGGTAGTAGGTAGTGCCGGTGAGTTGTTCAGTATCCGCACGGAGTTGTACGAGCCTGTCGCATTGGATACCGTGTTGGATGACTTTATGATTTCGATGCGTATTGCCGAGCGTGGGTATCGGGTGGTGTATGAGCCGGGCGCCTACGCGACGGAGATGGCATCTGAAAATGTCGAAGAGGAGCTCAAGCGTAAAATCCGTATCGCGGCGGGCGGCATGCAGTCAATCGTTCGCTTGAAGCGGGCACCGAACCCTTTTGTCGATCCGTTGTTGGCCTTCCAATACATCAGCCACCGGGTACTGCGGTGGACCGTTGCGCCGCTACTGCTCATTGGGGTCTTCATCTTGAATGCCATTTTGTTTGCCCGTGGAGC
The DNA here is from genome assembly GCF_041925275.1 of Parapedobacter sp. 2B3. Lineage (NCBI taxonomy): Bacteria > Pseudomonadati > Bacteroidota > Sphingobacteriia > Sphingobacteriales > Sphingobacteriaceae > Parapedobacter > Parapedobacter sp. 2B3. The sequence goes on from NZ_JBHEUZ010000030.1 coordinate 23,943, forward strand.
GGGAATGGTTTATACCCTGTTGTTTTATAGCCAAGTGGCCTTCTACCTATGTGCGATTGCCGGCTTTGTGCTTGAACAACGGGCCCTGCGGGTGAAAGTCCTGTTTATCCCCTATTACTTCTGCGTGATGAACTATGCGGTAATCGCAGGCATGATAAGGTACTTTAAAGGAGGGCAAAGTGCTATTTGGGAGCGGTCGAGCCGAAAGCAGCAACCGGGTGGAGTAACGTTCCTATAGCCGATAAACGGACCGGAGATCCGTTGGTTCCGCCGTGGCAAAGCATCCTACGTAATCATCGGCTAAACGGAACGAATAAAGGTAAATCCGATCGGGTGGGGTACCACCGATGATTTCCTTTTCGGCGACACAGGTGCCGTCCAGTACCTCGAAAAGCGGCAGGTGTTCGCCGATGCCCTCTCCAGTCAATTTCAAGATTGCTTCCTTCCGTGTCCATAAGGTGAAGAACCGATCGCGCATACCTTCTTCGGGTCGAGAGGTAATGTAATCGATTTCGTTGGCCGAAAAGCATGCGGCCAGCATATCGTCGATAACGATGGGTCTACGTATCCATTCAATATCAGCACCTATCCCGGCACCATCAGCCACGGCGATCATCGATGTGTGTTCGGTATGTGAAAGGTTAAATGTAATCGATGGGCGTTGATAATCAGTTAATTTAGGCTTGTTATGATGCCCGCCGACAAATCGGAGTGTTGCCGCATCTGCGTGCGTAATACCGGCCAGCAACATCCGGAGTACCGTATGGGAGGCTTTGTAACGGATGCGGTGGGCAGGTTGATGGAAACGCTCCGCCCGGCCCACTTCATCGCTGCTTAGGATTTGATTGTATCGGTCGTCAAGCATCGCATGCGCGCGGGCGGCGTCGACCAACCATACGCTCGGCAATGTAACTTCATGGGAGCCCCGTAGAACCGGCCAGCCATCTGTCCATCGTGGCTCCTCCATCCAAGTTGATATGATCGACGTATGCTTCATCGTGGCTACCCTTTGTTTACATGGGTCTGTGCGATCAGTTGGTCGAAATAGCGTTCGAAGGTAACGTGGGCGATACCTTTTGCCCCGGCATCCGATCCCAACTGTGACCGTTCCACGGTTACGATATCTTTTAGCTGGGTCATGCAGTATGTATTGATGGCCTGTTGGATGGGAATCGTGATGTATTCGTTTGCAGCCGCTATTTTGCCACCCAGGATGATGAGCTCGGGATTGAAAAGCTGCACCAATGTCGCAATCCCCTTTCCGAGCTTTTCGCCTGTAGCGGAGAGGATACGGATGGCATATTGATCGCCACGGTTTGCGGCATCGATAACGAGCTGGGGTTCGATGTTTTCGATTTCACGTTCCGAGAGGTCGTTGAGGAGTGAGTATTCGCCCGATTGGATCCCTTCTTTGGCCATCTTCGCCAAGGCGACGCCTGACGCTACCGTTTCCAGACACCCTCTTTTTCCACAATAACATAAAACACCATCGTCGACGAACGGCATATGCCCCATTTCTCCGGAAAACCCGGCTGCGCCGTTCCTTAGCTGGCCGTCCATGATGATCCCTAAGCCGATACCCCAGTCCATCAAAATAACCAATACATCTTTCCGTCCCTGGGCCAAGCCAAATTTCAATTCGGCAATCGCAGCGCTTTTCACGTCGTTGATCATGAATACCGGTTTTCCAAAAGCGGCTGCCATGTAATCCTGAAGCGGTTGTTCTTGCGAATGGTTGGCCATATAGGTATGGTTACGCCCGTCAGTCTTATTGATAAGTCCGGGCATGCTGATGCCGATGGCCAATATAGAACTCCACGGGATACCGGCGGTGTCCATGAAATCGGCAACCAGTTCTTTGAGCTGGTCGGCCGATGACCAGTCTTTCGTTAACAGAAACGGTAAGCTAGCCGTATGGGCAAATGTATTCGTATTGTCGACGACGGTCATTTTGACCTTGAATAGCTCCACTTCTATACATAAAACAAAGAACGTAAGGCCTTTCAGTTTGTTCAAAATTGGCTTCCTTCCGCCAATGGAACTGCCTTTCTCGTTCTGTTCCAATATCCCCGCATCGGCTAAGCTATTGACTAGCTCCAGGGTTTTCGGAGCGCTGAGGTTCAGATGCTTGCAAATGCCGGCATTGGTCATCCCGTTTGCTGCGATGAGCGCTTTTACCAGTTTCAGTTTGAAGCCATGGTTCTTGCGTTCGATGCGCGATTTGCGTGCTAGATTATTTTGTGGAAGCAGCAGGGGCATTACGTTTCAAATTAGTGTCCAAAAATAAACATTAATTGGTGAATCTAGCGATAGTTTAGTTACATATTTGCAAATATCTGTTATCTTTTTAAAAAAAATATAAAAAGTTTTGGTGTTGATTAGGGAAATAATAAATTTGTGACTTCGGAACCGATTTGGAAATCAGAATAATCATGAAGGAAAAAAACACGTCCCGTCGGGAGTTTATCAAGAAATCATTAGTGGGGGCAGCGGCATTCAGCATTGTCCCCCGTTTTGTTTTGGGTGGGCAGGGTTATTTAGCACCCAGTGACCATCTCACCAAAGGTGTTATCGGTGTAGGGGGCATGGGCCGCGGGCACTTTGGTTATGCCGGCACGAAAACGGTGGCCATCTGTGATGTAGATACCCGTCACCTGGCATTGGCCATGAAGCAATTGGGTGATCCTGGAGTGAAGCAGCTCGCGGATTTCCGCGAGTTGATCCAGCTTCCCGAAGTTGATATCGTACACATTGCCACGCCACCGCATTGGCACGGCATCATGGCAGCCGAGGCGGCACGCATGGGAAAGGACATCTGGTGCGAAAAGCCGATGACCCGCACCATCGGTGAAGGGAAGAAGGTGGTGGAAGCCATCAAGCAGCGCGGCAATATCTTCCGGCTGAATACCTGGTTCAGATTCGATGCCAACTTTTACGGAATGAATGTACCGGTGAAGCGTATCAAGAAACTGGTCGATTCGGGCATGTTGGGGTGGCCGTTGAAGGTAACGATCAGCAAGCATACCGGATTCGATTGGAAGTTTTACTGGGTGGGCCAGGAGAACCTGCCCGTGCAAGAAGTTCCGAAGGAGTTGGACTACGACATGTGGTTGGGCCCGGCCCCGTACAAACCATACAGCGAACATCGTGTACACACTACCTTCAGAGGGTATTGGGACTACGATGGCGGTGGACTGGGCGACATGGGGCAACATTACATCGACCCCGTCCAGTATTTTCTTAACAAGGATGGAGAGAGCCCGGTTACCGTGGAAGTGGATGCGCCGCAACAACACAGCGATGCTGTAGGTACATGGCGTAGGATTACCTACACGTATGCCGATGGTTGCCAAATCGTGCTCGATGGGGAAGGCAGAGATGTAGGTATGCCCTATATCGAAGGGCCGAATGGAAAATTGTATCGGGGGTTCAAGTCGGATATCGCGGACATGGAGCGGAAGCTGGCAGCCTTCCCCGATCCGGAGCCGCAGATGACCGATTTTGTGGAGGCGGTGAAAACGCGCCAGAAGTTTGCGCTTAACGAAGAGAACGGGTTCCGTTCGTGTACGATCGTGAACATGGGATTGACCGCGCTGCGCCTCGGGCGATCGCTTAAATTCGATTCCGAGCGGCAGGTTTTCATCGATGACGAAGCAGCTAACAGATTACTAGACCAACCCATGCGGGGTTCTTGGTCAATATAGAACATGATAAACAGACAATCCATGATAAGGTCCATAGTTGCGCTTTTAGCGCTATTCATATTCCAGTTGCCCACCTATGCCCAGCAAGGTGACACACGGACAACAACTACCAAAATAGCCGATATATTGGCGCTGCAGCCGTCGGAGACTTCCCAGCGGCTTAATGATGCGATGGGGCAGCTTGAGCGGTTCGGTGCTGCCGATATTGCGGCCCTGCTTTCCCAGCTCACGCCCCCCGGCCAAGGAGATAATGCCGGTATTGAGTATGCCTCAAACAGCTATAGCTACCATGTATTGCTGTCGGGAAAAGGGCAGCAACGGGCAACATTCGTCCAAGGTGCCATAGCGGCATTGGCTGTGCTTGATAACAATGACAATAAGGCGTTCGTTATCCAATTATTGCAGAATGCAGGTGACGACACCGCGGTGGAGGCTCTCAGCGGCTACCTTACAGATACCTATTTGAGTGAAAAGGCTGCCCGGGCACTTGCCCGTATCGGTACGGATGCCGCCGCCGGTGCGTTGCTGGCGGCACTGCCCCGGGCCAATGGCGTAGCGGAGATGAACATCGTCAATGCGATTGGCTTCATCGGGTATGCGCCAGCGGAGCAGGCGATCCTCGCCAAAGCTGGTGCCGGCGATGCGAACCTGCAGAAGGCGGTACTGTATGCGCTTTCGCGTATCGGCGGAATAGCCTCCGGACCGGTGCTTGGGACTGCTGCCCGCGCGGCAGGCTATGCATACGAACCAACGGATGCGACGGCAGCCTATGTTAATTATCTACATCGGCTCATTGAATTGGGTGAAGCAAAAGCCGCTGGCAAACTGGCGTCACGATTGTTCAAGGATACCAACGGCGATAACCAGTTACACACCCATTTCGCGGCATTGGAGCTGCTTGCAGACATCAATGGGGAGAAACACGTCAACAAGCTATTGAAAGAAGCCAAACATGACAACTCGGTATACCGGAATGCCACACTCGGCTTGCTCACCCCTTACCTCAGTGAGCGGACGTCGGCCAAGTTGGTTCGCAACGCCGCCAAAGGCGACGAACACACACAGGTAGACATCCTGCGTTATTTGGGTAGCCAGCAACAAGCTGCTGCGCTACCTGCCGTGCGGAAAGCATTGCATGCCAATTCACCGGCGCTGCGTGTAGCCGCGGTAAAAGCACTGCATCAATTAAATGGCGATGCCGATGCGGGGGAATTGATACCGTTGTTGGCCGATACCGATGACCAGACCCGAGCTGCCATCAAAGACGTGCTACTCATTTCGAAAAGCAAGCAACTTACGCAAACGGCGGCGACGGCACTCGCAGCAACGACGAATAATGAGGTGCGTGTGTTATTGACTGAAGTACTGGCCCACCGGGGTGCAGGCGAAAGTATCCCTGTGATTCTCGACATCATTAAAAGCGACGCTTCCGATGCCGCAAAGGCGGCCGCTTATGCAGCCTTGCCCAAAATTGCCCGTCCGGACGACCTGAACAGTTTGTTGGGGCTGCTGGTATCGGCCGATGAGCGGCACATCAAGCACGTACAGAATGCGGCGGTGGCCGCGGTAGATCGAAGTGCCGACAGAGACGGCCAATTGCAACACGTCATTTCCGGCTTGAAGGGTGCAGGTTTCAACACGCAACCCCACTATTTCCCCATCCTGGCGGGGATAGGAGGGCAGGATGCCCTGGCTATCGTTTCAGCGTATGCCGGCGGGGAGAACCCGGCGTTGCGCCGCGCCGCTACGTCGGCGCTGGCCGGTTGGACCGACGCAGCAGCATTGTCGAAATTGGTCGAATTAAGTCGTAAGAAAATAATGGATAGCAGCCAATTCGGCGAAGTGATCAACGGACTGGTGCGCTTAATTGGTGTTGCCGATGTGCCTGCCGACCAGAAAGTGCTTTATCTGCGCGATGCGTTTGATGTGGCCCAAACCAGCGACCAGCGTAAGGCGATATTACAGGCGTTGCAGGGGCAGGCCACCTACCAGGCCCTGCTCTTTGCTGGCCAGTTTATGGACGATCGTGAATTGGGTTCCACCGCGGTGAACACGGTGATGAACATTGCGCTGGAAAATAAGCAGTTTTATGGTGCGGAGGTAATCCGACTGCTGAACAAAGCCATCGGAAGGTTGTCCGGAAGTGAAAGTAGCTACCTACGTGAGGCCATCCAGAAGCACATCAATGAGCTGCCCAAAGGTCAGGGATATGTATCCCTGTTCAACGGCGACAATTTGGACGGGTGGAAAGGGCTCGTGGCGAATCCGATAGCGCGCGCTGCGATGGATGCTAAAACACTCGCCTCCGAACAAGTGAAAGCCGATGCGGTGATGCGCGAGGGCTGGTACGCGGAAGATGGCGTATTGCATTTCAATGGCCACGGCGATAACATCGTTGCCGCGAAACAGTATGGCGATTTTGAGATGCTTGTTGACTGGAAGTTGGATAAGGAGGGAAAAGACGGCGATGCCGGCATCTACCTGCGCGGCACGCCGCAGGTCCAGATATGGGACACATCGCGGGTGAATGTAGGGGCACAGGTAGGATCGGGAGGACTGTATAACAACCAAAAGCACGAAAGCATCCCCCTCAAGGTGGCCGACAATGCATTGGGAGAATGGAATACGTTCCGTATCACGATGGTGGGCGATAAGGTAACCGTGTACCTCAACGGGGAGTTGGTAACCGATAATGTGGTGCTCGAGAACTATTGGGACCGGAACTTGCCGATATTCCCAACGGAACAGCTGGAGTTGCAGGCGCATGGTACGCATGTGATGTATCGCGATATTTACGTGCGGGAACTCCCGCGCCGCGAAACATTTACGCTTAGCACGGAAGAGCAGGCGGAAGGTTTCCAGGTGTTGTTTGACGGGAACAATTTGGATGCATGGACAGGCAATACCACGGCTTACCATGTGAGCGAGGAGGGTACATTGGCCATCTATCCGACGAAAGGATCGGGAGGGAACCTCTACACAAAGGAAGAGTTCGCTGATTTCATTTACCGGTTCGACTTCCGGCTGACTCCCGGTGCGAACAATGGCATCGGTATACGGGCGCCGATGGAAGGGGATGCCGCTTACGGCGGTATGGAGATACAAGTGTTAGACAACGGCGCCGATATGTACAAGAACCTGGCGGAGTATCAGTACCACGGTTCGGTATATGGCGTTATTCCGGCGAAGCGCGGTTACCTGAAACCCGTGGGTGAATGGAATACCGAGGAAATCCGTATTCAGGGTAACAAGATCAAGGTAACGTTGAACGGAACAGTGATCGTGGATGGCGACTTGGCCGAAGCGTCCAAGAACGGTACGTTGGACAAGAAGGACCATCCAGGATTGAAACGTACCTCGGGTCATATCGGTTTCCTTGGCCATGGGTCGGAAGTACATTTCCGGAATATCCGGGTGAAGCGATTGTAGCGCTTCTTGCGCAGGTTTTGAAACCGGCCATGCAGTCCGCTGCATGGCCGGTTTTTTTATGTGCGCCCGGCATGGGCGATAACTCTAGGGTGCAAGTCCCGAACACGCTTAGCAGTAGGAAGTGTTAGCCAAAGGC
>NZ_JBHEUZ010000031.1:0-31150 GCF_041925275.1 Parapedobacter sp. 2B3
CCTCTAATTCTTCCATGTGGTCCTTTTGGGATCACAAGTTAACACTTTTAAGGAAAATGGAAATCTGTCGTGCACCCAGTCATCGCTGGCAGTTAAAAAATTTCTTTTATCTTTGGCGCTTGGAAGTCCCCTTCCAAGAGAGCAAAAATATGAAATACAAACGCATCCTACTCAAACTCAGCGGAGAGGCCCTCATGGGCGACCAACAATACGGCATCGATATCAACCGCGTAGCCCAATACGCCAAAGACATCAAGGAAATCCACAGCAAGGGGATGGAAATTGCCATCGTTATCGGTGGAGGTAACATCTACCGCGGGCTCAGTGCCGAAAAGGCGGGGATGGACCGCGTGCAGGCCGACTACATGGGCATGCTGGCCACGGTGATCAACAGCATGGCGCTGCAGGATGCCCTCGAGAAACTCGAAATAAAAACCCGCCTGCTCACAGCCATCAAAATGGAACAGATCTGTGAACCTTTCATCCGCCGGCGGGCGGTGCGCCACCTCGAAAAAGGCCGTGTGGTCATCTTCGGTGCCGGTACGGGCAACCCTTATTTCACTACCGATACGGCAGCCTCACTCCGCGCCATCGAAATCAATGCCGATGTGGTACTAAAAGGCACCCGCGTAGATGGCATCTATACGGCCGATCCGTTGAAAGACCCCTCAGCGACCCGGTTTGACGAAATCACGTTCCAAGACGTGTATAACCGCGGCCTCAGCGTGATGGATATGACGGCCTTTACGCTTTGCCAGGAGAATAAACTACCCATCATCGTTTTCGACATGAACAAGCCCGGCAACCTGGCACGGCTGGCAAATGGCGAGCACGTTGGTACGTTAGTACGAGAATGACTATCTTTGTGACCAACCCATAATAATAAACGCATAACCATGGACGAACTGATATCCTTACAACTGGAAGACAGCACCGAGCAGATGACCAAGGCGGTGGCATTCGCCGAGACGGAGCTCACCAAAATACGGGCAGGCAAAGCCATGCCTTCCATGCTCGACGGTATTTTCGTAGATTATTACGGCACTCCCACGCCCCTGGCACAGGTAAGCAACATCAACACGCCCGATGCGCGTACGTTGGTGATACAACCATGGGAAAAAGCCATGCTGGCTCCCATCGAAAAGGCCATCCTCGATGCCAACATCGGATTGACGCCACAGAACGACGGTAATATTATCCGGCTCAACATCCCGCCGCTCACCGAAGAGCGCCGCCGCGATCTGGTAAAGAAGGTAAAGGAAGAAGCCGAAAAGGGCCGTGTTGCCGTGCGTAACATCCGTAAAGATGCCAACGACACCATCAAAAAACTGAAGGCCGACGGCGTATCGGAAGATGAGATCAAGGCCGGTGAAGGGGAAGTGCAGAAACTCACCGATAAATATATCGCCAAGGTAGACCAGCTGGCCGAAGCCAAGGAAAAAGACATCATGACGGTTTAAAAACCGTTCCATGAACATAAGACTGGAGACCCATCGGTGGAACACGCCCACTGATGGGTTTTTTGATTACTTCCGGCTCGGAAGCCATCAATTTTCTTTACATCGGAACAGGAGGCACAGCAAAATAATTACCGTCCCTGCGGGCATTGTTTGAGGGGAGCATATAAAAAATGGAAGAATGGATTTATTTAACCAAACCACAGATAAGTATAAAAATTGGTTGCCTTACGGGGGAACAGTAAATTATCACGGCAGGCTTTTATCCAAAGAACAGGCATACTTTTACCTGAACAGGTTATTGGAAACCATCGAATGGCGAAACGATGAAGCTGTTATTTTCGGAAAGAAAATCATCACCAAACGGAAAGTAGCGTGGTATGGCGAAAAACCGTTTGAATACACGTATTCCAATACCACAAAATATGCGTTGCCGTGGACAAAAGAATTGTTGGAATTAAAAACATTGATCGAAAAAGAAACAGGCGAACATTTTAATTCCTGTTTGCTTAATCTCTATCACAATGGGGATGAAGGTATGGCGTGGCACAGTGACGGGGAAACCGACCTGAAAAAAGACGGAGCAATAGGCTCATTGAGTTTGGGGGCGGAACGGAAATTTGCATTTAAACACAAACAAACCAAAGACAAAGTAGCGTTGCTTTTGGAACACGGTAGTTTATTGGTAATGAAAGACACTACGCAAACACATTGGCTACACCGGTTACCACCAAGCAAAAAAATAAAAACACCGAGAGTGAACCTAACGTTCAGAACGATTGTAGAAGGTGAATAGTATTATATAGTATACCCATACAGGCACACCTTTAAATAAAAGCATATTTACACAAGGAATACTCCATCACCGACCGCATTTCGAAGGTCTCAAGGGGACAGCCTGCCTAACATAAGTCCTCCTTGCAACTTTGTCATTATAATAACCTAAACCGCCCGACGGATTTGCAGGCAAAAAACGGATTTATTATATTCGTAACGACCACAAAACGCCATATCGTCAGCGAAAAGCGTTCGGTATGTTTTTTGTCCCATCGATGTGAAAGAGCAAGTGAGCCTGTGAGCAAGTGAGCAATGATTAGCGGGGGCAAAATGCAAAACAGCAAATAGCAAAAAAGAAAGATATTATGATAGGTTATTGGATTATTTTCGGCGGTATCATGCTTGTGAGCATGATCGTGCAGTGGCGCTTTAAGAGCAAATTCAAAAAATATTCCGAAACTCCGCTTAGCAGCGGCATGACCGGAAGGGACGTAGCAGAAAAAATGCTGCATGACAATGGGATATACAACGTGCAGATCATTTCGGCGCAGGGTCGATTGAGCGACCACTATAACCCCGCCAATCGCACGGTGAACCTGAGCCCGGAAGTATACAATGGCCGCAGTGTTGCCGCAGCAGCGGTAGCGGCCCACGAATGCGGCCACGCCGTCCAGCACGCTAAAGCGTATTCCTGGCTGCAGTTTCGCTCGGCGATGGTACCCATCGTGAGTGTGGCTTCCAATATGGTTACGTGGGTACTGATGATCGGTGTACTGTTGATGATATTTGCGCACAATCCATACGTACTGGCCATCGGCGTAGCGGCACTGGCCATTACCACGATATTCTCATTCGTAACATTGCCCGTAGAGTTCGATGCGTCCAGACGCGCATTGGCATGGCTCGACAGTAAAAACATCACACACAGCAGTGCTGAGCATGCAGGTGCGAAGGATGCCTTGTGGTGGGCGGCAATGACGTATGTGGTAGCCGCGCTATCGTCTTTGGTCACCCTGCTCTACTACGCCAGCATGCTGCTGGGCAGAAGGGATTAAGGGAATCACCTTGGCGCCGGGCAGGTGCCGTGTTGTTATTGCTGCTGCTGGTGGGCCTCCTCAACCGCCTGCTTTTCCGTTGACTCCATCGATTTCACCGTCAGACCGGGTTCGGGTTATGCCGGACTGGATTCAGGTTACGCCGGACTGGATTCAGGTTGCACCGACATGGGTTCAGCTTACGTCGGACTAGGTCCGTGCTATGTTGGGTTGGTTTCATGCTGCACCAACTTGGTTTCATGTTGCACCGGACTGGGTTCAGGTTGCGTCGGACTGGGTCCGTGCTATGTTGGGTTGGTTTCATGTTGCACCGACTCGGTTTCATGTTGCACCGGACTGGGTTCAGGTTGCGTCGGACCGATCTCGGCCGGGCGCTCCCTGAAATCGGTTGCGTTCCACATGGGTTCGGGTACGTTGTGCCCGAACCCATGTTGCGTTAACCCGGATCCAACTGGACTCGTACATAACCCATGTGCGTCGCACCCGGTTTCGGGTGCGCTACAACTTGATCCATGATCGTCCCACCTCAACCCATGTCGGTGCAACCCGAACCCAGTTGGGCCCCACCCGAGTCCATGCCGGTGCAACCCCAGTCCGGGTATGTTCAAAGTGGGTCCATGTCGGACCGACATGGATCCGGGTCCATTCCACCTGTGTCCGGTCGGACTTCACCCGGGTCCGGGTGACGTAGGGATGGATTCGGGTGGGGTCCGACCGGATTCGGTACGGTGTTTCCTGAACCCGTCTGGGCGTAGGTTATTCGGTTTGGACTATGACCATACCAACGATGGAACCTGTAAGGCTGTTGATGACTTCCCCGGCTTCTTCGAATACCAGTTGCTGGCCCACGAAACACATCGTCTCCTGCGCAAAACTGCTGATATTCATCGAACCGAGGCTCTTGGCCAGGAGATGCTCCTTGCATAGCTCTAGCTGCCTGAATCGTGTATGGAGTTCTTTTCTGTTTTTGTCTTTGGGTGCATCGCCCGTCGAAAGGGCGAAAATCTCCTGCTCAACCTCCTGCATCATCGAGGCATAACTGCTCTCGAATTGCTTCCTGTTTTGCGATGGTTTCTCGAACACCATGCACGTCTGCGCGGGGGGCATGAATAATTCCAAAAATTGAAAATCATATCTTTAAATCAACAGGCGATAAGAGTCATCCTCTTAAAACAATTTTGTTTCGTGTTGATGTTCATAGCGAACGCAAATGTTGGCCTACAGGCTCATTCGCTATCGGATATACAGAAAATGAATGCCATTAGGCATACCCAAGTACCAAGGTACCACGGGACACCCAAAAAGCACTAAGAAATCGGCTTAATGATAGCTATAAGCCGGGTTGGGGAAATAACCGTACAAAACAGGAGGAGCGACAGCAGATACTCACACGTAAAATCAACACGCTTTAATTATGAATACGCTCTTTGATTCAACCGTTTCAAATTGTTTTTTTCTTATAAGCCGCATTAAGTTCAATAATGTCCTTACGGTATCTTAATGGGCTTTTTTTTATGAACCGCTTGAAAAACTTGGTGAAGTTGGTCATGCTCTGGAATCCCGACGCATAGCAAATCTGCGACATGGTAAAATCTTCGCTCTGTAAAAGTTTGCACGCGTGGCCGATGCGGATTTCATTGACGAAAAGTGAAAATGTCTTTTGCGTTCGTGATTTGAAATACCGGCTGAAGGCATTGGGCGACATATGAGCCATGTCTGCCACGGTAGCCAGTTTGATTTCCGATGTGAAATTCTTCATCACATACTCATATACTTGGTTGATGCGCATTGCTTCATGTTGGTCATAGGAGTTTACGTAATGCGCATCAGCGAGGAGTTCAAATTCTGTTGTTTCTGATAATTCGTGCAAAATCATCAGAATCTGCGCCGCCTTTAGTAATTCGGGGGCATGCAGGGCTTCGTCTAGCATGGCGGCGATCCGTCTGTTGGTTTTTCCAGTGATTTTAATGCCCCGGGACGCGTGATCAAGCATTGTTTTGAATTTTTCTCCTCCGGTCCGATCAAGCAACTGTTTTTCTATCCAATTTTTTCGGAAGTATGTGACGATGGATTTGGCTGTTAACGCATCGTTATCATAGTACTCCCGGTCATTAAACCACGCATGGGGCAGGTTGGGACTTACCAACACCATATCGTGTTTCTTGAAATTCCCCACACTATTACCAATAATCCGTTTGCCGGAACTCTCGACCACATAAACCAACTCGTAGTCGTCGTGGAAATGATGTGTGTTGATAAAATAAGGGGCAGTGATCTCCTTCATCAGGAAATCACCTTTCAGGACAAAATCTAGGTTTATCAATTGAGGTTTCATATTCTCTTTGGCGAGCTTCTCATCAAAACTAAATATTTAACATTATAATGCCAAAAATTTCACTTTCTTTTCTGAAACGTGTTTGAATAGTGTTTTTTTTTGTTAAAAAAGTGAAAAAATCAGCTTAAATAATGGCCTTTATTTGTACGGATGATTGTAGACCCATAACATTGACATTTTGTGATTGCACTAAGTCGGATGATCACTATAGAGCGGTCGGAGTTGAAAAGTATAGCGATGAAGAGTTTACTTTGTTTCAGTGCCTTTTTGTTTTTATTCACTCGTTCGTTTTCCAACGAATTAATTCCGCTAACCGGACGTTGGAATGTTGTTTTAGACCATAGCGGTGTGGCGAAAGCGGCGGACTGGCAAAATTTGGATTTTAACGATACGATTATGCTTCCCGGGACCCTTGGCGATGCAGGTTATGGAACCCGTGCTAGCGTATCAGACTATGGCCGGCTTACCCCGTTGCACAAATACGTAGGCAAGGCCTGGTACCAGAAAAAGATAACGGTCCCCCGTCATTGGGAGGATAAACAGATTAACTTGCTGTTGGAGCGCGTTTTATGGGAATCAACTGTATTTATTGATGGCGAAGAAGTGTCTAAACTGAACGCACTGGGTAGTCCTCATCACCATGTTTTGGGTCACCTGGCTCGGGGAGAACATACGCTGACCATATGTGTAGATAACGACATGATTTACAATATCGGAGATAAGGGGCACGCGTACGGCGAATACACACAGACCTTATGGAATGGTATCATTGGGAAGATTGAACTGCAGGCATATGACCCTATCCATATCCGATCGGTAAATGTACGCGCTGATGTAGCAGCCAACACCATCAAAGCGAGGGTATCTATTGCCAACTTGCTGGCCGAGAAGGGAGAAATGACGCTGACGTTGCATGACGATGCAGGCAAGTTGGTTGCCAGAAGTAGGCAACAGGTAAATGCTGATTCTGTAATGGTTGGACTGGCCCCGTCTGTGGCATTAGTGCAGTGGAGTGAGCACAATCCGGTTTTATATATGTTGACAGTGGAGTTGAAAGTGGGTAAGAATAGAAGCAGTAAACGGTTGAGCGTTGGATTCAGGGAAGTGACTAAGCAGAAGAATCGTATCCTGCTGAATAACCGGCCTGTATTTCTGCGCGGTAATAACGATTGCGGATTATTTCCATTAAAGGGTTATCCACCGATGGACATCGATGAGTGGAAAGCTATTTTCGCGAAATACAAGGCGTATGGATTGAACCACGTCAGGTTTCATTCGTGGTGTCCGCCCGAAGCAGCATTTGAAGCGGCCGATCAGATTGGCATATATATTCAAGCGGAGGCCGCTGTTTGGATTGATTCCTGGATGGAAGTCGATATGAGTGAAAAGGGAAGGGCGGAGTTGGCTACCCGGGGTAAACCATTGGGGTTGGGAAGGGGCGACCTGGCCAAGGATGATTTTGTAAAACGTGAATTGGCGAATATTGTGAATTGGTATGGGAATCACCCGTCGTTACTTATGGTATGCGTGGGGAACGAGCTAGGTAGTTCCGATTTCGAGGAAATCGGCCGCTGGGTGGAAGCGTTGAAGGCTAAAGACTCAAGTCGGCTATACGCCGCCTCCACGGCGAGAACGATCACGCCTTACTGCGACTATGCAGTCACTCATGATTATCCGTCGCTGGGACAGGTGCGCCAAAGGATGTATAACCATAATAATTGGGATTATGAAGAGCTGCTGAGTCAAGTTGCCGTACCGACCATTGCACACGAGATCGGACAGTGGCCTACACATCCCGTCTGGGCTGAAAACACAAAATACCAGGGCAATCTCAAAGCGTGGAACTTAGACCAATTGGCGCAGCTGGCTAAACAGAAAGGGGTTCATGGGTTGGATTCGCAATTTCGGTTGGCTTCAGGGAAGCTGGCCTTGCTGCTTTATAAGGATGAAATAGAATCGTATTTGCGCACACCGTCTGCCGCAGGCTTTCAATTGTTGGGGATGCAGGATTATACTGGCCAAGGCGAGGCATTAATTGGTTGGTTGGACGCCTTTTACGATGAAAAGGGTATTACTTCTCCGTCCGATTTCAAACAGTTTTGCAACGAGGTGGTCCCACTGGTAAAGCTAACTACATACAGCTGGAAAGAGGGGCAGACCATGAATGTGCCCATGTTACTTCACCAATATGCCGCAGCATCGATAGCCGGCAATCTGTGTTGGGATTTAAAAGATGAACATGGAAGTATATTGTTAAGCGGAAGTTTAGGGCAGAAGGTGTTCGAAAGTGGACAGTTGCACCAAGCGGGAACGATAGAGGCAATCATCCCCGAGGGTCTGGCGAATACACAAATAACACTACATGTCTGGATTGAAGGTACTGGATACGCAAATAGTTGGCCGCTTTGGATTTTCCCGAGCGAGACCGATCTGATAGATAGTAATGATATTTTTATAACAGGCGCGTTTGATGACACGGCCATAGCTGCGTTGGCAGCAGGGCGCAGGGTATTGTTGATCGCGAATAATTTGGGCCCTACCGAGAATCGGGCGCTCGCGGCTTGGAAACCACTGTATTGGTCGGCAACTTTTTTTCCGGGGCAGGGCATAAAAACAATAGGAGCGCTTATCCAGCACGATCATCCCTCGTTTGATCATTTCCCAACATCGTATTACTCTAATTGGCAATGGTGGAATATCGCGGCGGGTGCGCGCGGGTTCCTACTTAATGACTTCCCCGAGACTTACATGCCGATTGTCATGCCGATTAGTGATTTTCACTTCAGCGATCGGATAGGGTCGATATTCGAAGTGACTGCCGGGGGCGGCCGACTATTGGTCTGCGGTTACGATATCAGCGAGGCCAATCAGTCCATCGAGGCCAAGCAACTCCGGTATAGTATTTTAAAGTATATGGAGAGCAATCGCTTCAGTCCGGAGGTAGACATGGATTTATTGCAGTTGGGAGAATTATTTGAGCAGCCGGATAACCAACAGGAAGCCCCGGCGCTCGCCGATGTGCTGTTGTCCGTGTTGCCCGGCCCCGAAACAGATGGCCAAAGTGTTTATCGCAAATCAATGGACCAGGTACTGATTGGCGATACCAGCTCATACGAATTCTACAACGTAGTTTATCAGAAAGACGAGCATGCTGCCGGGTGGAGCGGTAATGATATTCGATTGGTCGTGAAGGTCCCACAGGGGCTGTTGGGCGATTTGAATGTGGTCTTCCGAGAAATAGGGAATGAGTGTAGCATCAAAATCGAAAACCGACACTATTCGTTGGCCCACACAAATGGAGCGTATGCGTTGCATTTGCCGATTATGCGGGAAGATACGCAGGATGGGGAAATTGTGATGGAAGTTAGCGGTGAAGTCACGCTGCAAAAATTTGAAGTTTTTACTAAATGATTAGGTAACCACACTTGTTAAAATAGTGTTAAAAATGAATGAATAAGTGGCTATTTTGAACTTTGCTTATACCAATCTTTGTATTGACTATATTATAAATAATCTTAAATGCTGATTAACTAAGAAGCCGTGACCAGAATTGGTGAAATGCTTGATAAGGCTGATGCCGGTTGTTGTATTTAAAAGGGCAGACATTTTCAATAATAAACTAATTATGATCGATAGAATTTTTATGAAAAGGAAAACTACACGAGTGCTTGAAACACTGAGAAGTTTATGTATCGTGTCCATAGCGATATGGTGTATAATACCCTTAAGCGTACGAGGGGCTACTAGCCATCAGCAACGATCGATTTACGGCACTGTGTATGTCGACGATGAGGCTGTACCGGGGGTGTCGGTGAAAGTAAAGGAAAGGCCTTCTGTTGGTACTTCGACGGATTTGAATGGCAAGTTTGTCTTAGATGTTTTAGATACCGACAGTATACTGATAATTTCATTTGTGGGCCACCTTACTCAAGAGGTTCGGATTGACCGGCAACGCTCAATGGACGTTCACCTCGTCAAAGACGTGCAACAGATAGAAGAGGCTGTAGTGGTCGCTTATGGTACGCAGAAGAAGACGTCTGTTATTGGGTCTGTTACGTCGATAAACCCCACCGAATTGAAGGTGCCCTCTAGTAACTTGACGACAGCGTTGGCGGGTCGGCTTGCCGGGTTGATTGCTTATCAGCGTAGTGGCGAGCCTGGACTCGACAATGCGGAATTTTTTATACGTGGTGCTACCACATTTGGGTACAAAGTAGACCCACTAATTATGATAGACGGCATGGAATATTCAACGACGGAATTGGCCAGATTGAATATCGATGATATTGCGGGGTTTTCTATATTGAAAGATGCAACTGCAAATGCACTTTATGGAGCAAGAGGAGCCAATGGCGTAATTCTGATTACGACGAAAGAGGGTAGAGAAGGGAAAGCCAGAATGAGTATACGCTTGGAGAATTCAATCTCCTCGCCCACACGGATGGTTGAAATGGCTGACCCCATTACCTACATGAAGTTACATAATGAGTCTATCCTCACTAGAAATCCGCTGGGTGTAGCCCGTTATCCGCAAGGCAAAATTGACAATACCGAGGCCGGATTAAACCCCGAAGTATTTCCCGCATTGGATTGGCGAAAAATAATCTTCAAGGAAAATACCCTTAACCAGCGGCTGAACTTTAACATCCATGGAGGAGGACAAATCGCCACTTACTATATTGCGGCTGCGGCCAATGTGGACAAAGGAAACCTGAAAGTTGATCAGCGGAATAATTTCAATAGCAATGTAGATTTAAAAACGTATTCGTTGAGATCTAACATCAACGTGAGATTAACGAAAAGTACTGAATCAATGATCCGGATGTTCGGGACATTCGATGACTATACTGGACCTTTGGAAGGAGGGGCTGAAATCTACCAAAAAGTTGTTAGATCAAATCCGGTTTTATTTCAACCGTACTATACACCTGTTGGCGACGTTGCCGATGTAAATCATATACTATTTGGTAACTATGATACGGGAAATTTTCTTAATCCTTATGCCGACTTGGTGAAAGGCTATCGTGAATACTCCAGAACGCTGATGGGTGTTCAATACGAGTTAAAACAGGACCTTTCGATGCTAATACCCGGGTTGTCGCTCCGTGGAATGCTAAACACAAATAGGCAGGCTTTCTTCACTTTGAGTCGCTCTTATAATCCATTCTATTATCGGTTGTCGGGATATGACCGGTTAAGTAATCGATATGTCTTGAATGCCATTAATCCCGAGACAGGGACGGACTATTTAAGTTATGAGCCGGGCGAGAAGTTAGTGTCTTCCACATTCCATAGTGAAGCTGCGGCGAACTACAACGGCTCGTTTGGTAAGAGCGGCGTTTCTGCAATGCTTTTATTTATAGCAAGGAGTTCCGTTAATAGTAATGAAGAGACGCTACAGCAGTCATTGCCTTATCGCAATGCGACACTAGGTGGTCGGTTGACATATGATTATGATGACAGGTACTTTGCTGAGTTCAATTTTGGTTATAATGGATCTGAGCGTTTCTATAGGACTGAGCGCTTTGGATTCTTCCCTTCTGCTGGTGTTGCCTGGAATATATCAAATGAGCCTTTTTTTGAAAGCACCCAGCCAATAATTAATAAACTGAGACTAAGAGCAAATTACGGTTTGGTGGGGAATGATGCAATTGGCAGTGCAGACGAACGCTTTTTTTACATGTCCGAGATCAATATGAACGATCCTAATTATGCAGTCGCTTTTGGGCGTGGGGGGGCTGTTGTGAGAAATGGAATTTCGTTTTTGCGGTACGAAAATCAAGCAATCACCTGGGAAACTGCAAAAAATTCCACCATCGGGTTAGAGTTGGGCCTATTAAATCAATTAGATCTGATAGCCGAATACTTTTTTGAGAATCGCACAAATATTTTAATGACAAGGGCCTCAATACCCAAAACATTGGGACTCCAAGGGAGTGTTCCGAAAGCTAATGTCGGAAAGGCTAAATCGAGGTCTTTAGATATCAGCTTGAATTATAATAATACTTTTTCAAACGGTTTTTATCTATCGGCCCTTGGAAACCTAACGTATGCTAAGAACGAGTTCGTTGCATATGAAGAACCGATATATGCCAATCAATGGTCCTATCGTGCTGGTAGACCTATTCACCAGTTTTATGGATATATTGCCGAACGGCTATTTGTAGACGATGAAGAGGTGCGGAACTCACCCACCCAGATTTTTGGTGATCAGCCAACCAGAGGGGGTGACATTAAATATCGCGATATAGATAACAATGGCTTCATTAACGAAGATGATATGGTGCCGATCGGCTTTCCCACGGTTCCGGAAATTGTGTTCGGCTTTGGATTCTCGGCCAAGTATAAGCAAGTTGACTTCTCTTTATTTGCACAGGGGTCCGGGCGCTCATCGTTCTGGATGGATCCGGTTGCTACTTCACCTTTTGTTGATGATAAGCAATTGCTGAAGGCATACGCTGAGAATCATTGGTCAGAAGACAATAGCAACAATCTCTACGCATTGTGGCCTAGGTTGAGTAATGTCGAAAATGGAAACAATACCCAACCCAGCACATGGTTTCTTCGTGACGGGTCATTCATTCGGCTCAAGCAAGTAGAAATCGGTTATACAGTTCCCAGCACGTGGTTGAAGTCAATCGGAATCGATAATTTCAGGTTATACATGAATGGAACCAACCTCGCTGTGTGGAGCGGCTTCGATATGTGGGATATCGAGATGGGCGGAAACGGTTTAGGTTATCCATTGCAGCGAGTGATAAATTTTGGTCTCCAACTAGAACTCTAAACTAATTATAGTATGAAAAATATAACGATGCGTTCGCTAACACTTTCTGTTTACTTATTGACTTTAGGAGCGTGTAGTAATTATTTGGATGTAATGCCAGATAATGTGCCTACGATTGAACATGCATTTTCCCTACGAAGTTCAGCCGAAAAATTCCTCCATACCTGCTATTCTTACTTGCCTGGAAACGGTTCGTGGAGTACCAATCCTGGGTTTAGCTCCGGTGATGAAGTGTGGTATTACTCCCCGATTTCGGCGCAATACAGTTCAGACTATATAAGTCTGGCAAGAGGGCTGCAAAATGCTACAGATCCTATTGGAAACTATTGGTCTGGACGCCGAAGCGGTAAACCCTTGTACGAGGCTTTGCGTACCTGCAATATTTTTCTTGAAAACATTCACAAAGTGCCCGATATGGAGCCGTTTGAACAGCAACGGTGGATTGGTGAGGTAACCTTTTTAAAAGCGTATTATCACTTTTTGCTAATGCGGATGTACGGTCCTATCCCATTGATGAGGGAGGCGCTACCGATCTCTGCTGCGTCAGAAGAGGTGCGTGTTTACCGGGCACCAATTGATGAATGTGTAGATTATGTTGTATCGCTTCTGGATGAAGCTATAACGAATGAATCGTTACCGAACCGAATAGCGGGCACAGAGACTTCAGAATTAGGAAGGATAACTAAGGCAGTAGTTTATGCTATTAAAGCGAAGGTATTAGTGACTGCAGCTAGCCCGTTTTTTAATGGTAACACAGACTATAATAGTCTTTTGGTCGATGCGAAAGGTAGCCCATTATTCAATCCTCAATATAATGAACAAAAATGGGAGCGAGCAGCAACGGCTTGTAAGGAAGCTATCGCATTTTGTGAAGCGAACGGTTACGGACTGTCTAGATTTCGGGGCAATTCCAGTTATGTAATCAATGACACGATCTCGACACAATTGGATATCCGATCGGCATTAACGGAAGTTAATGATAATATTGAGGTTATATGGCCGAATGTGAACTCGTCGGTGAGCAAAAACCAACACCTCTCGATGCCTAGACTTTCGTCATATGTGTTTTCAGGAAATGACCCGTGGGGATTGATTTCTCCAACACTCAAACTCGTCGAAAAATACTATACGAAAAATGGTGTGCCGATTGAAGAGGATACATCTTGGGATTACAACGAACGGTATTCGCTCCGGATTGCCGGGGATGAGGACAAGTTTATAATCGCTGATGGGGAACAAACTGTAAATCTCCATTTTGATAGGGAACCCCGTTTTTATGCATCGATTGGCTTTGACCGAGGTATTTGGTTCGGCAACTGGGAGGGCAACTACAATGTAAATGCCGCAGGTGGTTTGTTGTTTCCTCGGGCGCGATTTGGAGAAATATCGGCAAGGATTGACGTTGATGGGTATGTGATTACGGGCTATTGGCCGAAGAAGTTGGTAAACATAGAGACTTTTGCAAGCCGGTCTACTGGAAATATGCTGGCAAATATTAGACCTTATCCTTGGCCGGAAATAAGAATGGCCGACCTATACCTATTAGCCGCCGAGGCGTCGAATGAATGGGAGGGTCCTTCGGATGAGGCACTTAGTTGGGTAAACCTGGTTAGGGAGCGTGCCGGACTTCAATCTATTGAGTCGAGCTGGACAGCGTTTTCCTCTAATCCCGACAAGTTTCGATCAAAGGAAGGGTTAAGGGCCATTATTCAACAGGAACGAACAATCGAGCTGGCGTTTGAGGGTGTCAGGTATTGGGATTTGCGAAGATGGAAACGCGCGCATGTTGATCTTAATGAACCCATTGTAGGTTGGAATATTGAAGGTGAGACGGCTGCCACCTACTACCGAAGAACAGTGTTGTTTAATCAACAATTTAGAATACAGGACTATCTATGGCCAATTGAACACGCAGAATTGCGTATCAATGGGAATTTGACGCAGAACCCGGGCTGGTAAATAGTTACGAACATTATAAATATCAATTATTACGAAAATATAGTAATTATGAACGCAGTTAAATTTCTAGGTTGTCTCGTGTTGCTGCAAGGCATGTGGCTTTCCTGCTCAGACGGCGAATTTGGCCCCATTAATGAGGGAGGAGAAGTGCCGGGGCCTATTAGCAATCCCAGTGTAGAGAATTTGTCAGGAGGGGCACGGATTACGTATACTTTACCTCAAAACAAAGACATACTCCACGTAAAGGCGGTGTTCGATCGGAATGGCGAAGAGGTGGAGACAATTACCTCCTATTATAATAACTTCATCAAAGTGGAGGGGTTTCCCAATACTTCGGAACGTGTTGTTAAGCTATACGTTGTTAGTCGCAGTGGAAAGTCATCTGAGCCGGTATCTGTAGTTATCCACCCCACTGCTCCCCCCATTGAAAAAGTATTTACAAGTCTCGACCCGAAGGTATCATGGGGAGGCTTTGTCTCCAGATATACCAATGAGGAAGAGGAAAGTGTAGCTATTTTTGCAGTTAAATTCAATGTTGAAAACCAATTATGGGAAGATATCGGTGGCCATTATACGTCGTCGGCCACTGGGCGGGTTGCTATTCGAGGAATGGAGGACCTTGAAACGAAATTCGGACTGTATGTTAGGGATCGATGGGACAATCACTCAGATACGTTGCAGTTTGAATTGACACCTTGGTTTGAGGAGGAGCTGGATCGTACAAAAATTATGGATGCTAGGGGGCGCTATCCCGTGCCGCAAATTGCGCCATTACCCATGTCCGGAAGACCCCTCGTGGAAATGGTTACTTACCAACCTCAATTTCCTTTCTCCGCGATGTTTGATTTCAATACCAGTGGCACGTCTTCGATGTTCCACTCAGCTATATCCGTCGACCAACCTTCATGGCTACCCATGGATTTGGGTGTCGAAGCTCGGCTTAGTCGGTACAAGATTTGGCAACGGGCTGATTTTGATTTCGAATTTTCCGTGTCGAATCCTCGCGAATGGGAGCTTTGGGGTACGAATACTCCGGAAGACGTAAATAGCTGGATTAAACTGGATCATCGCGTTATGGTGAAGCCATCCGGGCTTCCTTTCGCTATGCTTTCACAGGAAGATACGGAGGTAGCCGAAGCCGGCCAGGAATATGAGTTTGAAGACGGAATACCCGCCGTAAGATATATTGCATGGAAACATATCAATAGTTGGTCTTCTGCGCGGGCACCGCAAGGCGGGTTTCACCTGTCCGAGTTGACATTTTTTGGGCAGTCCATCCAATAGGAGTCGCCTGCTTTCTATAAATCATAATGAGCATTGAAATGAAGAATAATTTTCCGATCGTAATTTTATTACTCGCAGGTTGTGCTAGTTTGGGAATGTTAGCATGTGAACGACATGAGGATACATACGCTCAATATTTGGAGGGCGGGGAAAGAATATATCCAGCACGTGTGGATTCGTTAAGAGCTTTTCCTGGTAAGAACCGAGTAGGGTTGCAGTGGTTATTGGTATCCGATCCCAATATTGTGGAATGTATGGTGTATTGGGATTTTAAATCAGATTCGTTATCCATTCCAATAAATCGCAGAGAAGGTATTGATACTGTGAATGTGATTATCGATGAATTGCCTGAAGATTTCTATACGTTTGAAATTTTTACCCGAAATTCAGAAGGACAGATTTCACTGAAGTCTGAAATCAATACGTTTGCGTATGGCGAACAGTACATTAATTCGCTAAGCAATCGGACGGTTCGGGCAGCCACTTATCGAGTAGATCTGACGCCGTCCGGTGATCTGGCTTTCGGTGGGCTTTCTATTGAGTGGTATGATGCGGCTGATGAGGTGGTGGAAGTAGAAATTGGCTATACGGATGAAAATGGCCACTTAGTCACTATAACGGATACGCTTCTGAGCACCGAAGCACCAGAAGACCAAAATATGTCGACGTTACCCAGTTATCAGCTAGGTACGAATTTTAGCTATCGTACAGGCTACAAGCCTCTTCCATCTGCCTTAGATGTCGTGTACACGCCGTATGAGGATGGTTATACCAATGAGGATGAAATTCCCAACGACTTGATACTCGATAAGCAAAGGTTTCGGACCGCACTGCTGTGGGGCGATATCACTGGTGCTAACTTTGGCGGTGATTTGGCCAAATTATGGAATAATAGCGCTGCTGTTGGTGACTGGTACCATTCGGCAACGGGTGAGCCGTTCCCCCATATGTTTACGGTTGATTTGGGAGTAGAGGCAATATTGTCGTCGGTGAGACTTTATCCCCGTATCGAGTGTTGTTATGATGTTAATCCGAAGGTTTTTGAATTTTGGGGGATCAGTGACACTACGAATGCTGTGCCATCACTACCCGGAAGCGATCCGAATTGGAAGCAGGAGGCATTGGATAAAGGCTGGACCCTCTTGAAACGTGAGGTGAGGACCAACCCTGACGAAGCATCAGGTAATGCGCCGATTGATGTAACGATTCCTTCAAACATCGCTGTTCGCTTCGTTCGCTATCGGGTTGAAGAGACGTATAGTAACACATATACGCATTTGACGGAATGGGATATTCGTGCCAGCGGGGTAATAAAGGGGGTGCCGACGCCGACTGGACAATAGTGCATACTGAACATAGGAATTATACTATTCAGAAAAAGACGTATTTTGAGGTGAGAAGGTTGGTTTTATTTTTTTTGGCTTACATAATCGGCATTCATGGTGCGTTTGCGGTAGAACCCAATCAGACCGCCTTCCGTGAAGCCAAGGCAGTTTGGCCCGTCGGAATGGAAAAAGAAAAAAACCTCACCGTCCATTTTCGGGCAGTGATTGACCATACGATGGGGCAAAATACGCGGTTAGCGATCACGGCTTCGTCAGCGTATAAAGTCCACGTTAATGGCCGGTTTCTGGCACACGGGCCCTGCGTGGCGGCTCACGGCTTTTTTCGTCTCGACCAATATCACTTTAGCCACCTATTGCAAGATGGCGAAAACCTGATTGCTATCGAGGTTGCAGGTTACAATATGCCTTCGTTTTATTTGCTCGACCAGCCTGCTTTTTTGCAAGCGGAGGTTATAGCCGATGGAGAAGTACTGGTGGCTACCGGATCCGACATCGGTAAAAAAGAGTTTGAAGCGCGGATTTCCGGCCAACGGAAGCGGGATGTAATCCGATACAGTCATGCCCGGCCTTTTACGGAGTATTATATACTGGACGATATGAGCCATGACTGGAAGACAAACAAAAAGGCAGCGTTTGAAGCCGTTGAACAACACCGGACGGAGGAAAAGGAGATCATACCTCGGGGGGTAAAGTATCCAGACTATTCCGTCATCGCGGCAATCGGAAGCATTGGTGACTCCATATACCGTTTTCCATATAACGCGACAGGATTCCTCGGTTTTACCTTACAGGTCTCTGAACCTTCCGAGCTCGTGGTGTATTTCGATGAAATTCTCAAGTATGATGACGTCGATCCGACGCGACTAGTATGCCAGAATTATTTAATCTACGAACTACAACCGGGTACCTATTCCCTAGAGACGTTCGAGCCCTATACCATGCAATACGTCAAACCTGTTTTCAGGCGGGGAAAAGGTCGTATTTCCGACTGGTATGTTCGGCAATACGTGAGTGCTGATGTCGCCGGATCTTCGTTTGGCGCATCTGATCCCAGACTAGAAAAAGTGTTCGAAGCGGCTCGCGAAACCGTAAGGCAAAACGCATTGGATGTGTTAACGGATTGCCCCTCGCGAGAGCGTGGCGCGTGGCTTGGTGATGGCTATTTTGTGGCGAGGGCGGCGGCGACCATCTCCGGCAATACGCTCGTGGAGCGGAATTTCTTCCAGAATTACTTGTTGCCTGCCAGTTTTGACAATGTTCCGGATGGCATGCTGCCTATGTGCTATCCATGCGACCATCCCAATGGATTGTTCATCCCCAATTGGGCCATGTGGTTTGTTATTCAGTTAGAAGAGTATTACACCCGTAGCGGAGACGTTGAGATGGTTCACGGGTTGAAGGAACGTGTTGCCAAACTCATTGCTTATTTCGATGGGTTTCTTAATAAGGACGGGCTATTGGAAAATCTTGAAAAATGGGTTTTTCTGGATTGGTCAGCATCTAACGATTTTACAGCGGGAGTTAATTATCCCACGAATATGCAATTTGCCCGCGTATTGGAAGCGGCTGGCAGACTATACGGCAACCAAGCCTGGAAAGACCAAGCCCGGCACATCAAAAGCGTGGTGCTTGAGCAAGCTTTCGACGGCCGGTTTTTTCGTGACCATGCAGTGAGGGAAGGGGGCAGCCTTGTGGTTCAGCCGCCAACTACCGAGGCATGTCAGTACTATGCATTTTATTTTGATGTCGCAAGTCCGGAATCGCACCCTTGGCTGTGGCGGGTCATCACCGAAGAACTTGGACCGAAAAGGTATCGAGACAACCATGTAAACCAATACCCAGATGTGTATTTGTCCAATACGTTTATGGGTGAATACATGAGGATGGAATTGCTGTGCCGTTACGATGAGGTGCCGCGGTTTATCGAAGAAAACACGGCTAATCTGATGAAACAGGTAGAACTTACTGGAACGCTATGGGAGCAGCAGTACCGTACCCTTAATACCAGCTGTTCCCACGGTTTTGCCGCCCACGTCGCCTACTTGTACCAACGTGCCTTGGCCGGTATTGATGAAGTCAACGTATTGGACAGAAAGATTCGATTGGTGTTTAGAAACACCGGCTTGGATTGGTGCGTGTATGAAGTGCCCCTTGACGAGGGCACCCTCTCGATCAGTTGGAAAATCGAGGCGGATGGCCTTGCGTATTCGCTACAGGTGCCTAACGGGTACGGTGTCGAATTAGTGAATGAAACGAATTTACCCGTATATGCTATTGCTAACCATTAATTTTATGCTTTTGAACAATTTGATTTTTCGCTTTTTCCCGGTTCTTTTTTGCGCATTAATCACGTTACCAGCATTTTCCCAAGGCGATTGGACAAATCCGATTGTGAAACAGGGACGCTTGGGCTCACCGTTGGTGGAAGTTTCACCATTTGTCTTTGATGATAGGTTATACTTGCTGGAAAACAATCAACGGTTTTGGGATCTTCCCGATGGAAAGCCCGGCGATAATTTCCATGAAGATGAAGTCAGAATCAGGGATGTTGCTTCTGGAGAGCTGGTTTCCGTTCCCTTAACCAACCACGGATTCGGTACGGTGTTGGTGTGGAACAACCGCGTCTATATTTTTGCAGGCAACTATGGACGAGGCAAACCTTGGCGCCAAATGACCTCGATAACCATGACCAGCTCTTCCGACTTGAAAAACTGGACAGAGCCCATAACCGTGCTAGAGGCAGATCCGGGCGAATTCATCTATAACACGGCTGTCTGCAGGGCGAACGACCAATTTGTCATGCTCTACGAAACGAACGATGCCCAATGGCCTCCATTTACATTTAAGTACCTCACTTCTTCCGATATGGTGGAATGGGACGTGGTCCCTGATGGTATCTACGGAAGGGATAAATATGTGGGCGGACCCGCATTGTATTTTGAGGATGGTTGGTACTATACACTGTATTTGCAAATTGTAGAAGGCGGATTTGAGACGAGGATCACCCGTTCGCAGGATCTTGTGAATTGGCAGGACGCGCCCGAGGATCGGCCGTTTGTGACGTTTGATCCTTCCCACCAGGATATTCCATTGCTCCATCCGAATGTTCGGGAGAATAACGCGTCGGACGTTGAGCTGTGTTATTTCAAAGGGCAAACCATCCTGTATTTTACGGGAAGCGACCAAACAACTGCGGGAGATTTGCAATGGGCCATTTATGAGGGTACTCCTCGGGCTTTATTTGAGTATTTCTTTGAAGGCGTTGAATCTAAATTGGTGTCTGATACCACCCCGCCAGAACATCGCGGAGACTGGGCGCCGGTATTGATCGCGCCCACCGGACAGCAACGTTCGGGTGATAGCAAAGCAGCTGCCGACTCGGATTATCCCACACCGCAACAGCTGGAGTTGCAAGAACGCCAGCTCGGTGCTTTCATCCATTTCGGCCCGGCTACATACATTTATTCCGATATGATGAGCGTACCGGAAGTAGAAATTTTTAATCCGACCCAACTCGATGCAGAGCAGTGGGTGAAAACCGCAGTATCATTTGGTGCTAAGCATGTTGTGCTGACGGCAAAACACCACAACGGCTTTTGCCTGTGGCCAACCAAAACAACGGACTACTCCGTTAAAAATGTACCGTGGCGGGATGGCCAAGGCGATGTAGTCGCCGAATTCGTTGCTGCCTGCCGGAAATATGGAGTGAAACCGGGGCTATATATTTCGTCGGGTGATAAATACTTAGGTTGCACAAGTACACCCGACCCGATGGGCGAACGAAAATTGGTAGGCGATATCGATACTTATTTTCCGGTTTTTTTTGAGCAGGTACGGGAACTACTCACCAACTACGGTGCAATTGATTATGTGTGGTTTGACGGAGCACACGATCCGTTTGGATGGGATGTTAGCCACCCGGAAACGGGGTTGCCATTGGGAACTGCCTATGGTGATGCCATAAGGGCGCTAATTCGTAATTTACAACCACAGGCAGTGGTTTTTGGTGGAACCCAGCCCGATGTGCGGTGGTCTGGTAGCGAACAGGGATGGGCTTCTTATCCCCTTTGGAACGTTATAAGGGATGGGGAGCAACTGCAGAATTGGGTTGGTCCCCAGAATACGGGCTGGATACCTGCCGAGGCCAATATACACCCCAGAAGTACGTGGTTTTGGACACCCGACTCCGACCATACATTGCGGGATATCCCGTTTATGGAAGAGGTGTACTTTCAATCGATTGGAAGGGGAGCTAATCTGCTGATAAACATGTCTCCGGATACGAGTGGCCTTGTTCCTCCCGCGGAAGTTGAGTTCCTCAAGAAATTCGGCAAACACCTGGAGCACACATTCGGCACCCCACTGGTCATCAAAGATTTTCCGCAAATGGAAGGCGACAATTATATCGAACTAACAATTCCTAAAAATGATGTCCGGGTCATTGAACTGGTGGAAGATATCAAGCAGGGTCAACGGGTAGCTAGGTACTCGATTGACGCATTGGTCAATCAGGAGTGGAAAACAATCAGCGAAGGCCAAAGCATCGGCCGGCGGAGGCTTGAAAGGCACGACTCGCTCACGACGGACCGCCTGCGGATCCATCTGGTGGGGAATGGAACCCTGCCACCCGTAATCAAAAAAATTGCCGTGTATTAGGATACCCAAAAATTCAGGAAAAAGTTATGAGAGAAATCGGTGCCGTAATTGTTTATATGATCAGTTTGGTTTCGTTAGCCACACGGAGCCAGGGGGCCGAACCGGTAAGCGACTTGGGATATGCTCCTGGCGACAATCTGGTACATGTTGATGACCCCAAACGGGCCCGGATGAAGTGGTGGGCCGATGCCCGGTTCGGCATGTTCATACATTGGGGCCCCGATGCAGTTCCTTCCCTGCAATGGAAGGGTGTGTACTGGAATGGCCATGTGCCGCAATTAGGCGAAAGGCACCAGATACCACTTTATCCTGCGCATGAGTCAATACTGAATATTCCACGAACGGATTGGGAAGATGATGTCATCGTAAATTTTAACCCGACAGCCTACGATCCGGAGGCTTGGGTGAAGATGGCAAAAGAGGCGGGTATGAAATACGTGGTATTGACCACTAAACACCATAACGGTTTTCTAATGTGGCCGGGGCTGGCGGGATATGACATTCGGGAAACCCAATTTGGAGGTGACCCCGTGGCCATGTTTGTCGAGGCTTGTCGGAAACACGGCATGAAAATCGGGTTTTATTATTCGCAATTGGATTGGCATGATCCGGATGCGATAGGTAATCATGTGGCAAGGACATTTCCGGATGGATGGATCGTTAATCCGGAAAAATTTATCCCTCGGGTGAAATCGCAAATTAAGGATTTGTTAACGCGCTACGGAAAGATTGACCTGCTGTGGTTTGATGGCCAATGGATTGATGATTGGACAATGGACATGGCAAATGATTTGGAAGCTTTTATCCGTAATCTTCAACCGCATATCATCATCAACAACCGTATCGGTAAGAGCGAAGTCGACGGGGATTATTTTACGCCCGAACAGACGATACCCGCTACTGGAGTTCCTGATGCTTATTGGGAAACTTGTATGACCATGAACGACACATGGTTTTATGTAAAGCAAGATAACAATTGGAAGACTGCAAAGGTCCTTATCCAACAGTTGGTTGACGCAGCGAGCAAAGGCGGCAATTACCTACTGAATGTTGGGCCAGATCCGCTTGGCCGCTTTCCGGCTGCCAGTATTGCCCGGCTTGATACGATAGGGAAATGGATGAGCATCAATAGCGAGGGTATTTATGGCGCAGCGGCCAGTCCATTTCCACAATCGTTCGATTGGGGGCGGGTGACAAAGAAAGGGTCGATACTTTACCTGCATGTCTTTACCCGCCCAATAGACGGCAATGTTTGGTTGCCTGACATCGGGTACACGATAAAACATGTCCATGCGTTGTCAGATCGTAAGAAACGGGGGCTAGCCTACACGAGGGTCGACAACGGAATCAGGATAGAAGTGCCTGACCATCCGGACACTCACTTGCCTATCGTAATTAAAATAACAAGCTAGGGGCTTTAATCTTTGTTTTTTTCAGTGCAATAAAAATGATTTTAAAGGAAAATATATTGATACCGTTAGCCATTTGTATGCTATATGTGTTTCCCACGTATTCGCAAGAAATGCCGCGGCGGGTAGACCGGTTTTTCGGATTTCATTTTGATTTTCACGCTTCAGCTAATGATAAGGAAATCGGGAAATACTTTGAAGCGTCAACGTTGGAAGACTTCCTCATGCGGACGAAGCCCGACTTTATCCAAATAGACAGTAAAGGGCACCCCGGCTATTCGAGCTATCCTACGGAGGTAGGTTATTCTTCGGGGTCATTTTTCGGTGACCCGATTCGGCAGTGGCGTGATGTTACCGCTCGTTTCAACTTACCGCTATATGTACATTACTCTTCGATATGGGATGACAAAGCAATTGGAACTAACCCTGAATGGGGCCGTATCAATGCAGATGGGTCAGTTGATTTAACCAAAGCCTCCGTATTGGGAGGCTATCCGCAAGAACTGATGGTCCCGCAAATTAAAGAAATAATCAACCGTTATGAAATCGACGGCATTTGGATAGATGGCGATTGCTGGTCTACCGGTCTCGATTATTCGCCCAATGTTGTCGCTGGGTTTCTGCGGTCTTCCGGCATGACCGAAGTACCCCGTTCGGCGGGTGAACCGGGTTTTTCTCGCTGGCAGGACTATAACAGACGGATCTTCCGGGATTATTTACGCGACTACGTCGATGAACTCCATCGGTTTATGCCGACATTCCAGGTAGCCAGTAACTGGGCTTACTCGTCGATGATGCCCGAGCCTGTCGATACCGATGTCGATTTTCTTTCAGGAGACGTCTCCGGACGGAACAGCATTTACAGCGCAGCCTTTCAATCCCGTTGTTTGGCTTTGCAAGGCAAGCCTTGGGACCTTATGGCATGGGGTTTCGTGCCTATGGATTTCTCGGGAGGCATACATAGCCCGAAATCCGCTGTACAGCTGAAACAAGAGGCGGCTGAGGTGCTTGCGATGGGCGGGGGGGTCCAGGTGTACTTCCAGCAAAACCGGGACGCTTCCTTTCAAACGACCATCGATGTGAATGCAATGGCTGATTTGGCAGCTTTTTGTAGGGCTAGGCAACCCTTTGCCGAAAATGCCCGGACTATACCACAGGTTGCCCTATGGTATTCCGTAGCGGGTTGGAAAAAACACAACATGGGGGTGTATGGCTGGCCTTCCCACTTGGAGTCACTAACCAGTTTGCTCCTAGATGGGCAACACGTTGTGGATATCACAATGGACCACCACCTGCAGGACAATCTTGAAGCGTACCCATTAATCGTTATTCCTGAATGGGATGATT
This sequence comes from Parapedobacter sp. 2B3, assembly GCF_041925275.1. Lineage (NCBI taxonomy): Bacteria > Pseudomonadati > Bacteroidota > Sphingobacteriia > Sphingobacteriales > Sphingobacteriaceae > Parapedobacter > Parapedobacter sp. 2B3. Next base: position 24,413 of record NZ_JBHEUZ010000031.1, read on the forward strand.
TTGATGATGTGCTAAAAAAGAGGCTCTTGGATCATGTGGCTAATGGGGCAAGCTTACTTGTAATCGGCGCGAAGGCTACTCGCGAGTTTGAGCCTTGGCTTGGCGTCACATTCGAAGGGCCTGATAAAGAGGAACAGTTTAATATAGGAAGTGCGGCATTGGGCGGTGTCACCGGCATACGTACCCGATGGCAACGTGCAATTGCCCAACCCACTACCCAAACGGTGGGGCATATCTACCACCAACGTGATTACCGCTTCGCTACCCCCTACGTTGCAGCGAGTATTACCCCCCTTGGAGCAGGAAAAATTGCGGCTGTTTATTTTGACCTGACAGCACCTTACAAAGGGTCTCGTCATCCGGTCTATAATAGGCTGATCAATACACTGATTCAAAACATTTTTCCTAATCCGAAACTTCAGGTTATCGGTTCAGATAAAATCCATACGACGCTTACCTACAAGGATAGTGACATCTTGGTCAATTTGATTAATGCGGACGGACCGCATGTTAATGATCAGGTAATGGCTTATGATCACATTGCGCCGTCAGCTCCCTTATCGGTTCGCTTAAAAATTAATCGCAAACCAAGAAGGGTTTTGTTACAGCCCGAAAATAGGCCATTAAAATATGGCTATGACCGGGAAAGCGGTATCGTCACGGTAGCAGTGCCTGCCGTCGCGATTCATAGTATTGTACAATTTGTAAATGAAGAGAAATAACGAATGATTTCGGGGCTCGATACGTTCATAAGTGCTTGCTACATCCTGGTGATGGTTGGCATCGGTTTCTGGGTCGGGGTGGCACACCGAAAGGGTGCAACAAAAGGCAGCCTGTCGGCAGGCTACTTCCTTGCCGGGCAATCCCTCCGCTGGCCCATGATCGGCTTGGCGTTGTTTGCTACCAATATTTCCTGTATCCACCTGGTGAGTTTAGCACAATCGGGCTTTGATACCGGGCTGCTCAATGGTAATTTCGAATGGATGGCAGCTTTTACGCTCATCCTGCTGGCCTTGTTTTTCGTGCCGTTCTATATCAAATCAGGCGTGCCTACGTTGCCGGTTTTTATGGAACAGCGTTATAACAGCGCATGTCGCGATTGGCTGACCGTCATCTCGCTGGTATCTGCGGTAGTGTTGCACATCGCATTCTCCCTATTGGCCGGAGGTATCGTCATTGAGGCACTTTTCGGTGTCGATATGTACATCAGCGTATCAGCCATATCGGTATTGGTGGCCCTTTACACGATCATTGGCGGCTTGCGTGCAGTGGTGGTGACCGAATCTGTGCAAACCATTGTGCTGGTAGCAGGTGCGTTGGTCATTACGGTAGCTGCTTGGATGAAATTGGGCGGGTGGGGTGCGTTGGTCGATACCTTGCAGACGACGGGCGACATGGACAAGCTATCCATGCTCAGGCCTAAGGGAGACAGCAGCGGCATGGCGTGGTATGCCATTTTCCTGGGATATCCTGTATTGGGCATTTGGTACTGGTGCGCCGACCAGACGATCGTACAGCGTGTGCTGGGGGCAAAGGATGAAAACCATGCACGTATTGGTGCGCTTTTCTGTGGATTTATCAAGATTTTACCGGTTTTTATTTTTGTGCTCCCCGGATTGTTTGCCTATGCATTGGCCCAGAATGGCCAACTCGATCTTTCTTCGATCACGTCTACGGCCGCGAATGGTAAGGCCGATGTAAACAGTAAGGGTATTTATACCCTGATGATTACCCAGCTGCTTCCCACGGGGTTGGTTGGGGTGGTGGTGGCGGCTTTGCTGTCCGGGCTGATGAGTCAAGTGTCGGGGGCACTGAACTCCATTGCTACGTTGGTGAGTTACGATCTCATTAAACGGCACCGGCCGCACATATCCGATAGCCGCTTGATAGGGTACGGCCGTTGGTCAGCAGCTGTAGCCCTGGTGTTGTCCATCGGTCTGCTACCCTTGTTGAACCGGTATGAAAGCCTTTTTGTGGGATTGAATGATATCATTGCTCACATAGCGCCGCCGATTACCTGTATTTTTTTATTGGGCGTTTTTTGGAAAAGGGCGTCAGCCGTAGCGGCGAAGTGGACGCTATGGATTGGTTCGCTGTTAGGGGTAATGGTATATGCAACCGGCAAATTGTTTCCAGGCAGCCTCATCGGGCAGGTGCCGTTTATGATGATGGCGTTTTACCTGTTTTGTGCCTGCGTATTGCTGCAGGTAATGCTGTCCGCTTGGTATCCAGCCGTGCACAATGCCGTGAGTGGCACCCTGTACTGGAAATCGCCGTGGGAGCCGCTGCGCCGTCCGGCTTGGAAAGGGCTCGGTAACTACAAATTGTTATCAGCCTTGCTGCTTATGACCATGGCAATTTTGTATGTTTTTTTTAACTAGTCATGAATAGATTGAATATGAAGAGCAATTTGATGTACCTATACTTGTTCGCAGGGCTTTTGTTGTTTTCGTGCCAAACGGCACGGGATACCGATGCCGCAAAGGATGAATCCGGCGAGCAGTCAACCGTTACGGAACCCCAACGTGTTGGCATGGTTACCGGATTGAGCCCGGAAAAAGCCGAGTACTACAAAGAACTCCATGCGGACACCTGGGAAGGTGTGTTGGCTGCAATAAGACAATACAATATCCGGAATTATTCCATCTACCTCCAAGAAATCGAGGGTAAACTGTACTTGTTCAGCTATTATGAGTATATCGGCGATGACTATGATGCGGACATGAAGCGGATTGCGGCAGATACCACAACCCAACGTTGGTGGCAGGAAACCGATCCCTGTCAATTGCCCCTGCCCGAGGCACTAGCGAAGGGGGAGGTGTGGACGCCAATGGAAGAAGTATTTCATACAGATTGATAGCGGTGGGAAAAAGAGAACAGATTTTTTTGAAGCAAAGCCTTGAAAAGACCAAGGACTTGGCCCATCGCCAAAAAATGAACCATGCATTAAAGCAGTCTGACGATGCATTTGAAAAAGGAAAAGGGCAGTTTTCGGATTTGGAATTGGCCCGCGGCTGGGCAAATGCCGTCAAGCGCGACGCCATCATGCGATTGGATACCTATCTTCGCGAATTTGAGCAGAAATTTACGAGCAGAGGGGGTAAGGTAATCTGGGCACAGACCGCAGACCAGGCCGTTGAGGCTGTCAAAGCGATTTGTAGTAGGCATCGGGCAAAGACGGTGGTGAAAAGCAAATCAATGGTCTCGGAAGAGATCCGTCTTAATCAGGCATTGAAGGATGGGGGCGTGGAAGTGGTTGAGACCGACTTGGGCGAGTATATCCAGCAGTTGGCTGATGAAGCTCCCTATCATATCGTGGCTCCTTCCTTGCATAAGAGTAAAGAAGAGGTGGCGCAGCTGTTTGTAGACAAACTGGGCACCGAGCCGGAGCTCCGCCCAGATCAGCTCACGCAGGTGGCCAGAAAGGTGCTTCGCAAGAAGTTTAGGGAAGCCGAAGTCGGTATTACCGGTGTTAACTTTCTGTTGGCTGATATCGGAGGGATGGTGCTGACTGAAAATGAAGGTAACGGCAGGTTAACAACGGGGTTCCCCAAAGTGCACATTGCCCTGACTGGCATCGAAAAGATATTGCCTTCGGTCCATCAGCTCAGCTTGTTTCTGCCGTTGCTTGCGACCCACGCATCGGGGCAGCATATCACGGTATACAATTCTATCCTGACCGGCCCCCGTAAGGCCGATGAAGCAGATGGACCCGAGGAGATGTATATCATATTGCTGGATAACGGGCGAACCAACATCTTGGCAGATCCTACCGCACGTGAAAGCCTGTATTGTATCCGATGCGGGGCGTGCCTCAACGTGTGCCCGGTCTATAAAAATATTGGTGGGCACACCTATGATACGACATATAGCGGACCGATCGGTTCTGTGATTACGCCGCATCTGAATGGATTGAAAGATAATAAACACCTCAGTTATGCTTCATCACTTTGTGGAAGCTGTACTGAAGTGTGCCCTGTCCGTATTCCGCTACACAACTTGTTGCTTTACAACCGACAACAATCCGTTGCGGCCGGTTATAACAGTGGGATGGAGAAAGTAATGTTTTTAACGTGGAAAAAGATGATGTTAAACCGGAAGCTTATGAATGCGGGAAGTGGTGACGTAAAAAATTGGGTATTTAAAGTATTCGTGTCAAAAATCTGGGGCAAAGATCGGGAACTCCCTATGTTCCCCAAGAAAAATTTTAGTCAGCAATGGAAAGCCAGGAGGCAACAGAAATAACCTTATGGATACAATTAGGGATAAAATACTCACCGATATCCGGTTGGCGTTGAAAGATGGGGTGGAGCACACTACGGCCAAACCAACGGACAGTAGCCTGTTATTTAAAAATCGCGAAGGGGGGTTGGTTGAAGGATTCGTACGTGAATTTTTAGCTATTGATGGTAACGTAATACGTTGTGACGATTTTCAACAACTAGCTGAAAAGTTAACAGAACTAATCAAATGTAATAACTGGAAGAATGTGGTGGCGAAGTCGGCTATACTAAAAAAGTGTGGAGAACAAACCCAGCTTGAATCGATTAGCACTGTTGTTGATGATGAAAATCTGGGGCGGGTGGAGGTCGGGATTACCGATTGTGAATGCTTGGTTGCACGAACCGGTACCATTGTGATGAGTACCGCTCAACAAGTCGGCAGGACGTTCCCGATTTACATACCCAAGCATATCGTTATTGCTCATGAAAAGCAGCTTGTTTATGATCTGGGTGAGGCTATTGCGGTGATGGAACAGCGCTACCACCCCGATTATCCATCAGGGTGGTACCTGGTCTCGGGCCCCAGCCGAACGGGCGACATCGAGAAAACTCTGGTGCTGGGTGTTCATGGACCGGTCGAGATGTATGTGTTTATACTAAAATAGTGGAATTGATATAATAACAATAAAATGGATTTAGGACTAAAAGATAAGGTAATCATCGTCACCGGAGGGGGTAAGGGGATTGGAGAAGGAATCGTACACGTCCTGGCCAACGAAGGGGCGATACCCGTGATCGTGGGGCGAAATGAAAAAGACAACCTGAGGGTGGTGACCCAGGTGGGCAAAGCTGGTGGACGAGCTGAGCAGGTAGTAGCCGAACTGACGCAGCCGGAACAATGCGACGCAGCCGTTCGGCAGGTGGTCGGTCAATTTGGTCGTATAGATGGTTTGGTCAATAATGCCGGAGTGAATGACGGCGTGGGACTGGAAGGCGGAAGTTATGAGCGATTCATGGACAGTCTGCATAAAAACTTGGTACACTACTACTTGATGGCACACCACGCCCTTCCTTACCTGAAAGCGTCTAAAGGTCCGATCGTAAATATTGGTTCGCGTACGGCCGAGACCGGACAGGGCGGCACGTCGGCCTATGCTGCATCCAACGGGGGGCGTAATGCGCTGACGAGGGAGTGGGCAGTAGAACTGCTACCATATGGTATTCGTGTGAACGCACTCATCGTGGGCGATTGCTGGACGCCATTGTACGACTATTGGATTAACACCTTCCCTGACCCCGAAGAAAAGTTGAAATCAATTCTCACTGTCATTCCGTTTGAAAACCGGATGACCACGGCAGAAGAGCTAGGTAATATGGTTGCTTTCCTGTTGTCGGAGCGTTCTAGCCATACCACTGGGCAGCTTATCCATGTTGATGGAGGTTATGTACACTTAGATCGCTCGATTCAACCGTGAAAATACAGCTATTTGTTCCTTGTTTTGTGGATCAACTTTTTCCGGATACCGCATTCAATATGGTGAGCATCTTGGAAGGATTAGGATGTGAAGTGTTTTACAATCCTGAACAAACCTGTTGCGGACAACCCGCATTCAATGCTGGCTTTCTGAATGATTGCCGACCTGTGGCAGAGAAGTTTATTGGAGATTTTAATACAGAAGACCTGATTGTCGCGCCGAGCGGATCGTGTACCGGATTTGTAAGGAATTACTACGGACAGCTTTTCTATGGAAATGGGCCCGGTGATGGTGAAACCTTGCCCATCCAAAAGCAGGTCTATGAGTTTTCCGAATTTCTTGTCGATGTGTTGGGTGTGGTCGATGTTGGTGCCGCTTTGCATGCAAAGGCTACGTATCACGATGCATGCGGAGCTTTGCGGGAGTGTGGTATAAAAGACGCGCCGAGAAAATTGTTGCAGAAAGTCTCAGGTCTGGAATTGGTCGAGGCAGCCGATTGTGAGGTGTGCTGTGGCTTTGGTGGGACATTTGCTGTTAAATTTGAGCCTATTTCCACCAGTATGGCTGAACAAAAAGTATTGAATGCAATGAAATTAGGCGCGGAGTATATTATTTCCACGGATTCCTCTTGCCTGATGCAGTTGGATGCATATATCAGAAAACACAAATGCAATATCAAAGTTAAGCATATTGCTGACGTTTTAGCCTCCCGGAAAGGAAGGCACTGACTACATGCGCATATTGTATAGGCCGGTCTAGATTACAGATACCATCGTCTTTAGCCTACTTTGAAGGTGATTTAGAGGAAACAACCTTTTGGCTTAGCGCAACCTATATATAGGCCAACTGTTTGGTGGAGTTGCTACATTTGACCGGATACTTTTTTAGGAGATATATTTACCAGTAAAAGAGTCAACAATTAAATTTAGACAATGGGTAAGCGACCACGTTTTTTTGATTCAGAATTACTAGTGATGCGTTAAGTTTTTGCATCAAATAAGTTCCATATTTCTTGTTCTTTGACATTTTGATTTTTTTGA
>NZ_JBHEUZ010000032.1:0-27421 GCF_041925275.1 Parapedobacter sp. 2B3
GCCTTTGGCTAACACTTCCTACTGCTAAGCGTGTTCGGGACTTGCACCCTAGAGTTATCGCCCATGCCGGGCGCACATAAAAAAAGCCCGGCTTGATGATGGCCGGGCTGCCGTGGGAAATACAGGGCTCGAACCTGTGACCCCTACCTTGTCGAGGTAGTGCTCTGAACCAACTGAGCTAATTTCCCAATGCTGCTGCAAAAATAGGCTTTTTTGCGGACGGTGCAAATCATTTTTATCAGGCGGTATAGCCCGTAGCCCAACAATTTTCGTAGATTTGTGGAAATACTCAACACACAGATATACATTGACATCATCATCCATTCATATAACGAACGAGCATCGAGTAGCGGACGAGAATCAGTTGGCTATTTTTATACAACGTTTCGAGCGGGCACTCCGTGAGGCGTTTTACGAACAGGCCGATATCAACCAGCTCAGCCTGCAGCGGGGGCTTCCCGCGGCGGTTTGGACCCGTATCATGGACGAAGTGCCGCTATCGGTAGCGATACCCCGTGAGTATGGCGGACGGGGAAGCATCGTTAAGGAGTGCCTGGCGTTGCTGTCCGCCGCTTCGTATGAGTCGCTGCCGCTTTCGCTCACTTTTGGCATCAACATCGCACTGTTTCTGGAGCCAGTATCCAAGTACGCCAATGAGCAGGTGAAAGCGCCTATCTTTGATCGGTTTTTGACGCAGCAGTGCATGGGCGGACTGATGATTACCGAGCCGGATTATGGCAGCGATGCCCTTAATATGCGCACCTCCTACCGCACGGTGGGTGAGGATTACCGCATTAGCGGCACCAAGCATTGGCAGGGCCTTACCGGGCAGGCCGATTTCTGGCTGGTAACCGCACGCGGCCAACTTCCCAACGGCGAATTGGCCCGGGATATCGATTTTTTCATCACGGATAATGCTGTCCCGGCGCAGCAGATCAAAGTGGAGCGGCTTTACAATAATTTAGGGCTCTACATGATCCCATACGGCCTGAATACCATTGACATACAGGTGCCGGCACAACAGCGGCTGATAGCCGAAAGCACGGGCATAAAAATGATGCTCGATATCCTGCATCGCAGCCGGATGCAGTTTCCGGGCATGGGGATGGGGTTCATCAAGCGGATGCTCGATGAGGCCATCAGCCACTGCAGCCAACGTATGGTGGGCAGTAGCAACCTGCTGGCACTGGATTCGGTGCAGTTCCAGCTATCGCGTATCCAGGCAGCATATACGATTTGCTCGGCTATGTGCCACCGCAGTAGCCAGATTAGCGGGATCTCGCATAACCTCGCCACGGAGGGTATAGAGGCCAACGCGATGAAGGCACTGGTAACCGATCTGATGCAGGAATCCGCACAGCTATGCCTGCAGGTATCGGGTGCCAATGGCTACAAGATCAGCCACATTGCGGGACGCGGCATTGTGGATAGCCGCCCGTTCCAGATTTTCGAAGGCTCCAACGAGATGCTCTACACGCAGATTGCGGAGATGATATTGAAGAAAATGCGGAAAGACAAGGAACCGAATCTCGCAACCTTCCTAGCTACCTATGGTCTTACCCGGGATGCCTCGGCGCACGTTAAAGACACGTTGGATTTTGAACCCGGTGAAGGGCTTATGCAGCGGAAACTGGTGGACCTCGGTAAGATCATCAGTAGGGTAATTGCAGCAAGTTACGTGTTGGCGCTTGCTAACGAGGGTTTCCGGGATGATCTGGTAACGGGGAGCATGGAACATATACGTAGGGACATAGCACATCTCGTCTCAAACCTGTACTTGGATAACCGCGTAAAGGTTATCGACGATTATGTAGCCGAAAGCGACTGGCTTTCGTTTACCTAAGCCAGCCACTTTCATATCGTACGTGTACGCGGGGCGCTGCCGCTTAGACAGCGGCACGGTAGCGTTGGGGCCGTCTGCGCTTGTTGTTCCGCTTTTTATTCGGATTGGCCGCTGCCTGCGCTTGCTTCGGCTTTTCTTCGTACTCCGCCATATTCGCCGGTGCATACGGATGGTTGGTCACCATCGGTAGTTGTTGTTTAATGAGCTTGCAGATATCCCACAGGTACTCGCGCTCTTCGATGTCGCAGAAGGAGAGGGCGGTGCCCTGCTCGCCGGCTCGGCCGGTACGGCCGATACGGTGAACGTAGGTTTCCGGCTCGTTGGGCAGGTCGTAATTGATGACCAATTGCAGCCGGTCGATGTCGATGCCCCGCGCGGCGATGTCGGTAGCTACCAAAACGGTAATGGTGCCTGCTTTGAATGCCTTCAACGCTTTTTGGCGGGCCTGTTGCGATTTGTTGCCGTGGATGGCTTCCGCACTGATGCCTACTTTCCGAAGTTTACGGACAATCTTGTCTGCCCCGTGTTTCGTGCGGGAAAAGACGAGTACATTGTCGCTGCCCTGTTCGCGCACAAGGTGGGCGAGCAGGTCGATCTTATCTGGCTTGGCCACCGGATAAACGGCTTGCGCAATGGTTTCTACGGTGGAAGATACGGGGGCCACCGCAATGTGTTTCGGATTGCGGAGTATCGCGCCTGCCAATTTTTCGATTTCCGTGGGCATGGTTGCGGAAAACAGCAAGGTCTGGCGTTGAGCCGGGATCATCGCGATGACGCGCTGGATGTCTTTGATGAAACCCATGTCGAGCATGCGGTCGGCCTCGTCTAGCACGAGGAACTGCACGCTCTGTAATGAAAGTGCACGTTGGTTGATCAAGTCGAGCAATCTGCCGGGGGTAGCCACCAGTATTTCCGGCCGCCGGCGCAACTCGTTGATCTGGTTGACCACCGATACGCCACCGAATACGACGGTGTGCCGCAGGTGGGTTTTGCTGACGTACACGGCGATGTTTTCGCCGATCTGTATGGCAAGTTCGCGCGTGGGGGCAAGGATCAACGCTTTGGGGCCGCGGTAGGCACCCTCGCTTTTCTTTGCCAGCAACTGCTCGATGATGGGCAACGAAAAGGCCGCCGTTTTACCGGTGCCGGTTTGCGCGCACGCCAATACATCGTGGTGCTGTAAGATGGTGGGGATTGCTTGTTCTTGTATGGGGGTGGGGGTATGGTAGCCCGCTGATTCCAAGGCCTGCATAATGGGCTTGGAGAGATTCAATGATGTAAATAGCAAAATGTTAACATTAAAGATGTTGAATACATAACAACATCGCTACCCGGCCTAATACGGATATTTTGATCGGATGGCTGCAAAGGTACGTATAATTTATCGGGAAAGGTGCTTTTGCAAAAACAATCGCCCCCGGGTGGTGTCCTACGCCCACCACCCGGAAAGCAATTGTAGGTTTACTTGACGGTTTTCCCGATGCTAGGCATCGCTGTCAGGTATTTCGTCAAGTTCTGTTTCCGTTTGTTCTACATTATCCTCGTCAATATTGCTCTCTTTATAGTAATGCGCCACGCGCTCATCATTAGGGTGATGTTTTGCAATATGTTCCTTGGATTTCGACAAGTAGATTAAATACATGGCTTCGCCCAATTTTTCGAGCAGCCTGAATATTTTGTGTTCTTTCCCGCCATACGCTACATATTGCCCGAGTTGAGAGTCGCTAAAAAAGGTCTCCAACAATCTGTCCATCATGTGTTGCCATTGTCGATAGGACATGAACCTGAAAAATTTATTTATAAATAAATCAAGTTGTTTGATTTCTTTGGCTTTCAATCGATCGAACCACATATATGTACCATCGTGTAAATCCAGGTCATGAAGCAATGTGGAATGATAATAAAACGTAGCCGAATAGAATGATGTGTCTTTACTGATTTCCCAATCTTTAATGCGGTGCTTCAACAAATAAAGGAAATCAATTTGCTTATTTAGGTTGCCCCAATAGCCATATAAATCGGAAATCCTTCGTCGTTTTAACCCCTTCGGGCTTGTACACGCAATTCTTATCACCAGGTCAATGCTATCTTTCCAATCGCGAAGGCTCATAGCATTGACGCAAAAATCCGCTATCGCATACAGCGGATCCTTAAATTCTTTCTTCGTTAAATAGCGGAAGTGTTTGTGGCTTAGTTTTCTTTTGGTTTTCATGATGATGTAATGTTTAGGAATTATAACGTAATGAATTGTTGTACGCATGTAGTTTCTATTTGGGCACTCAGACGCTGTCTGCATCCACCAGTTTCTTCTTCTTAATGCCAAACCGGTTGGCACAATGGCCAAGCATGTGGTCCTTTCCGCGGATTAAATAAGCGAGGAACATCGCTTCGCCGAGTTTATCGAGGTATTCGAAAAGCCGGAAGGATTCCTCGTCGTATTGCGAAAAAGGTTCATCGCCGAATATGCAGCGCATCATGTCGTTTAACGTGTATTGCCATGCTGCCAGCGTTCTGAAAGCAAAGAAAGATTTCATGAATTGATGCAGGTTCCAGAATTCCGTTTGCGTTAATTTATCGAACTGCATGGTGGTGCCGCCGAACATATCTCCGTCATACACCTCTTTTGATAGGCCCATAACCGTAGTCCGGTAGAGCGGGCCGTCTTTGGCAAGCTGCCAGTCGGGGAAACGATGCATCAACACATAGAGGAGCTCGATGTGCTTGCAGAACCTTTCGTAGAAGAAATACATCTCGGCGTAATCGCTGCCGGTGAAACCGGTATTGCTTCCGGCGGTCGCCCTGATGAACCGATGCGTGTCTTCTGCCACATAATTTAGTGATGTTTCGCTGCAGCACAATTCTACCAACGGCAGTAATGGGTTTTCAAGGTCCTCATCGGTTAGGTGCCGGAACTTCCTTCTTTTTAATTTCTTGATTTTCATGGTTTAGTTTTTAAGGGTTTAGAAAAATAAAATTCGTTGATACAAAGATAGTATCTTTAGATATAATGTGCAAATATTTTTAGTTTTTTTTCAATGGTGTCCATACCTGCTCCGTGAAGACTCCCGAAATGCGTGCACGACCGATACTGCACGCTCATTGCACACATACGCCCGCAGACTCCTAGCGGATGCGGAGACGGTAGCTACTTTTGGGGTAGGACATGTGTTTGAAAAGCGACAAATTATCCTTACATTTGGAGAAAATGTCGTGTATGGCAACAAGTAATAAAAAGGAGACGAAGGTATATTGGGATGTCGCAACGCTATTAGGCGGCAAGGATGTCCTAGGTACCACCATAAAGACAGAGTTTGATCTTATCGAACTGAGTAACGAAGGGTTGAAGCGCGAATCGCTTGATGCGTTGATTTCGTTTTTAGGTGTAGCAAAGAAATATTTTGCGGAAGAAGTACTCGATATATCCGTGAAGACGATTGAGCGCAAGCGGCCCGACGATAAGCTGGGCAGGCATACATCTTCACATATCATTGAGATTGCGAAAGTGGTGGAGCATGCGGTGGCTGTTTTTGAGGATGAAGACAAGGTGCGTGACTGGTTAACCACGCCCAACCGCTCAATGAACGGCGTGCGACCATTGGAGTTATTTCACCTGCCAACGGGCCTCGGGCTGGTCGATACCGTGCTGGGGCGCATTGAAGAAGGAGTTTATTCCTAATGCGGCTCTATCGGATTGCCAAAACCAAACAACGGACCACCGACCTATCCGGCATGGGCGCCTACAAATTTGGAGGGCGCTGGAACAATCCGGGCACCTATATGCTTTACACCAGCGAAAACAGCTCATTGGCCTACCTGGAAAACCTCGTGCATTTCGATGCGGTTATCATTCCGCCGAAGTTGTTTATCATGGAAATCGATGTAATGGAGAAGCCCGGATTAATTTATACCCTACCCGATTCGGCCTATCCCAAGCAATGGATGAAACTGGGGCAGCTGGAAAATAAGCGGCTTGGCGACCGTTTGATGCGGGAGGCCGGTTACTTAGGCATCCGGGTGCGATCGGCCGTCAATCCCAAAGAATTTAATTGCCTATTGAACCCGTTATATCCGGGATACCACGAGCTGGTGCGCGTAATTTCTGTGGAGCAATTGCCGGTTGACGGGCGCCTTATCCACATTAAGATGGGGAAGTGACCCGCTTGGCGTCCATCCGCCGATCGCGGAACACTGCTAAGAAAAGAATGGCCAATAACAAGGCATAGCCAGCAAAGGTAAACCAGATGCTTGGCCAGTCGCGGAGGCCGTCGGCGCCGGTAAAGTGGTCGACCACCCAACCGCTTCCGTAGCCACCGATTATGGCGCCGAACCCATTGGTCATGATGATAAACAACCCCTGGGCACTGGAGCGGATTTTCGGTTCCGCAACCTTCTCCACATACAAGGAGCCCGAGATATTGAAGAAGTCGAACGCCATGCCGTAGATAATCATCGACAGGACCAGCAGGTGGAGCTTGTCGGCCGGATTTCCGAGCCCGAAAAGCCCGAACCGGAACATCCAGGCAATGATGCTGAACAGGATTACTTTACGGATACCGAAGCGGGTGAGGAAAAAGGGGATCAGCAAAATAAAAAAAGTCTCCGACAGCTGCGAAATGGAAAGCAGCAGGTTGGGATGCTGTACACCGAACGAATCGGGATAGGTGGTTTCGAAATCATTCAGGAACGGCCCCCCAAATGCATTGGTAATCTGCAATGCGGCACCCAGCAAGAGCGAAAAAATGAAAAACAGTGCCGTGTTTCTCTTTTTTAGCAATACAAAGGCATCCAACCCTAGGGATGACACCAAGGTTTTCCTGCGCGTTTCGTCTAGGAACGGCGGCGATGGCGGAACGGTGAGGGCGTAACAAGCGAGGAACAGGCCAGCACCTGCCGATACGTACAGTTGGTTGGTGCTTTGGGTCCACCCGAAAAAATCGACGGTCCACATGGCTACGATGAAGCCCACCGTGCCCCATACACGGATAGGGGGAAATGCTTTTACCACGTCAAACTGGCGCCGCGAAAGCACATTGTAGCATACCGAATTGGATAGCCCCAAGCTAGGCATGTAGAACAGCGAGTTGAGCAGCATAAAGCTGTAAAACGTTTCGAAGTCGGTCACATTCGCGGCAGCAATCAGCGCACAGGCACCGATGAGGTGTGCCGCCGCATAGACGCGTTCGGCATTCACCCAGCGGTCGGCCACGATACCCAGCAGGCCGGGCATGAAAATGGATGCAATGCCCATGGTGGAATAAACCGACCCGATTTGCAGGCCGGAAAACCCAAGCTGCCCCCCCATGTAGCTGCCTAGCGAAATAAGCCATGAACCCCACACAAAAAACTGGAGGAAGTTCATCACAATCAAGCGTGTCTTTATCGGCATGGGTGTCGGCTAGCTAGGATGATTTCCGCCGTGAGATTTCATCCCGTATCCGGGCTGCCTTCTCGTAAAGCTCATCTGCCAGCGCCTTTGACAGCGTGTCCTGCAGTTGTTCGTCGCTCATGGACGTGAAAGACGATTTGACCTCTTTCGTGATCATGGTCTCCGGGGTGTCGGCGGCGGCGGGTTCGATGTTTTCCAGAAAAACGAAATCATTGCCTTCGATGACGATGCCGGCCGATGCTAGGATAAACTCATAGGTATATACCGGTGCTTTGAAGCGCACCGCCAACGCAATAGCGTCTGATGTGCGTGCATCGATCTCCGTTTGTTTATTACCATCGTTGAAGAGGATTTTCGCATAGAAGATGCCATCTACCAAATTATAGATGATTACCTCATCGATACGGATGTGGTAGGTCTCTGCGAAAGCCTTGAACAGGTCGTGCGTAAGCGGGCGGCTGGGTTTCATCTTCTCGATTTCGATGGCGATGGCCTGTGCCTCGAAACCTCCGATGATGATCGGCAACCGACGGCGTCCGGTCACTTCGCCAAGAACGAGCGCGTACGCACCCGATTGGGTTTGGCTGTAAGACAGACCGACGATATCTAGTTTAATCTTCTTCATACCTGATTGGATGCAGGATTACAAAGATGCGAATTGTTATCGAAAAATCAACCGCTTAGTTGCCTTTATACGCTTTGATGGCTGCCGTGAGTTTGGGCACCACTTCAAAAGCGTCGCCGACGATGCCATAATCGGCTACTTTGAAAAAGGGTGCGTCCGGGTCTTTGTTGATGACCACGATGGTTTTTGAAGCACTCACACCGGCCAAATGCTGGATGGCACCCGAGATGCCGATGGCGATGTACAAGTTGGGGCTAACCGCTATGCCGGTTTGGCCCACGTGCTCCGAGTGGGGCCGCCAGCCGGCATCCGAAACCGGCTTGGAACAGGCGGTGGCTGCCCCGAGCACTTCGGCCAATTCTTCGATCATTGCCCAGTTTTCGGGCCCTTTGAGGCCACGGCCTGCGGATACCACGATTTCAGCGTCGGGCAGGGTCACCTTGTCCGTGGCGCGTACGACGTTCTGGATAACTGCCTGCAGGTCGCCCGCGGGAATATCGGGGCTGAAGGCTTCCACCTGCGCTGTGCCGCCTGTTTCGCGTACCTCAAATGCATTGGGGTTGAGTGCAATCACTTTTCGGGGGGCGGTAAGTTCGGTTAGGGCAAAGGCTTTGCCGGAAAACGCTGTTTTCTTTATCTTCAGCGTGCCGCCGTCTATCTCGGGCAGCTCCACGGCACCGTCGGCCAAGGCAGCTTCCAGCTTGGCGGCTACACGCGGGGCCAGCCCCTTGCCGCTGAACGTATTGGAGATAACCACCACATCGGCGGCGACGTGCGCAGCCGCGGCAGCGATGACCGATGCATACGCTTGGTTGATGAATTGGGCGAGCCGATCGGATGATACATGAAGTACCTTGGAAGCACCGTAGTTGCCCAAGGCAACCAAATCGGCGGAATCCACGTTGCCAATCGATATAGCGGTCACCGAAGTGCCCATCAAATCGGCAATAGCCTTTGCGTAAGAAACCACCTCGAATGCTGATTTTTTGAATTTTCCTTCCGTATGTTCGGTATATACTAAAACTGACATGCTATGCTGTTTTTGCGTGATTGAATGTTTCGTTGCCTAACTGTGTTAGATTACCCGTGCTTTGTTGTGCAGTAAATCCACGAGCTTTCCCACCTCACCGGCATCGACCAAGGTCACGCTGCTGCGCGGCTCGGGCGACTCGTAGCTGGTGATGCGGGAGAGCTCAGGCACCGCTACCGGCGGAATAACCTCCAGCGGTTTGGTACGGGCGCTCATGATGCCGCGCATATTCGGGATGCGGGGTTCGGCCACGCCTTCAGCGGCACCGACAACCAACGGCAGCGGTACGGAAAGAACTTCCTTACCGCCCTCGATCTCCCTTTCTACCGTGGCCCTGTCGCCCTCGATGGATAAACGCTTGGCGGTGGAAACCGACGGAATGCTCAACAATTCGCCCACATAGGCAGCCACTTGGGTGCCGTTGTAATCGATGGACTCGCGGCCGGTCAAGATGAGGTCGAACGAATGGTTTTTGGCGTATGCTGCAATCTGGCGGGCTACGAACCACGCATCGCGCGGGGCGGCATCTACGCGCACAGCCCCGTGTGCACCGATGGCCAGGGCCTTGCGGATCGTCGCCTCGGTGGTGGCCTCGCCGACGTTGATCACGGTTACCGTGCCCGTACCGCCGTCGGTCAGATCGATTGCCCTTGCGAGCGCAATCTCGTCGTATGGGTTGATGATGTATTGGATGCCAGCGGTGTTGAGCGATGTACCATCGGCCGTGAACGTTATTTTCGATGTGGTATCCGGGACGTTACTGATGCAAACTAATATATTCATAACAACTGGTTTTCCACAAAAATCGGTAAACTTTTTTTATTATGCAAGCATAGCATTTTATTGGGCTGGCTTGCCCACGTCGATCGTATCCCGTATATTTACCGCAATAGCAAAATAGGCCACGATGAATGAAAACACCTCTTCCGCCGGTATGCGCTGGCGTTTAGCCATGCGGGCCGAGCACCCCTTGCAGATCGTGGGGGCCAGCAATGCTAACCATGCACTGCTTGCTTCCCAGTCGGGCTTTAAGGCCATCTACCTTTCGGGTGGCGGCGTGGCTGCCGGGTCGTTGGGGGTGCCCGATTTAGGCATTACGCAATTGGCTGATGTACTGGTTGATGTGGAGCGCATTACCCATGTGTGCGACACGCCGCTGCTGGTGGATGTGGACACCGGATTCGGTCCCTCGGCATTCAACGTTGCGCGTACCGTGAAAAGCTTGGTTGCCGCCGGTGCGGCAGCCATCCACATGGAAGACCAAGTAGGAGCGAAGCGCTGCGGCCACCGCCCCAACAAAGAGCTGGTGAGCGCGGTCGAGATGGCCGATCGGTTGAAGGCAGCTGTGGATGCGCGCACCGATGAGCACTTCGCTATCGGTGCCCGTACGGATGCGTTGGCGAACGAAGGATTGGCGGCGACGTTGGAGCGGGCTGTGGCGTATGCGGAGGCAGGCGCCGATTTTATTTTTGCCGAAGCAGTGACGGAGCTGTCCCAGTACCGGGCTTTTAAAGAGGCAACCGGGCTTCCTGTACTGGCCAATATCACGGAGTTCGGTATGACGCCGCTGTGGCATGTTGCCGAACTGGAAGCAGCAGGCGTTGAGTTGGTACTATACCCGTTGTCCGCGTTCCGCGCGGCCAACAAGGCGGCGTTGAATGTCTACACACACATCCGTAAGGATGGAACGCAGAACGATGTGCTGGACACCATGCAGACACGTGCCGAATTGTACGAAAGTATCGGGTACCATGCCTACGAACGGAAGCTGGATGAGTTGTATGGGCGGTAGTTTTTTAGTCGTAAGTCGTATTATGTCTTTTTAGTCGTAAGTCGTGAGTCTGAATTTGAGGAGAGAGACCTGATTATAAAATATAAATAGATAACGTGATGAGTGATAGCAACCAACAAATGGGCTTTAAACCCAAGAAATCGGTGGCCTTGTCGGGTATAGCGGCGGGGAACACGGCCTTATGCACGGTGGGGCGCAGTGGGAATGACCTGCACTATCGGGGGTATGATATCCTTGATCTGGCCGAGGGGGCTTCTTTCGAGGAGGTGGCCCACCTGCTTATCCATGAGCGGCTGCCCACCGCTACGCAGTTGCAGGCATACCGCCGAAAGCTGCAAGGGCTGCGTGGATTGCCGCAAATCGCAAAGAACGTGCTGGAGCAAATCCGGGCGGCGGCACACCCCATGGATGTGCTCCGCACCTACACCTCCGTGCTGGGCACCATTTATCCCGAGCGCGACGACCATAACGCCGTAGGTGCACGCGACATTGCCGATAAGCTGCTGGCATCGTATGCTTCTGCGTTGTTATATTGGTACCACTACGCCCATCATGGCAAACGCATTGAGGTGGAAACCGACGATGAATCGATCGGCGCACATTTTTTGCACTTACTGCATGGCAAGGCCCCATCCGCCTCTTGGACGGAGGCGATGGCGATTTCGCTCAACCTGTATGCCGAGCATGAATTCAATGCGTCCACATTTACCGGACGCGTTATTGCCGGTACGGGTTCGGATATCTACTCCTGCATTACGGGAAGTATCGGTGCACTTCGCGGCCCGAAGCACGGCGGTGCCAACGAGGTGGCTTACGACATCCAAAGCCGGTACGCCAACGCCAATGAAGCCGCACAGGATATCAAGGAGCGGCTCGCACGCAAAGAGGTGATCATCGGGTTCGGCCATCCGGTTTATACGATTTCCGACCCGCGGAATGTCGTCATCAAAAAAGTGGCGCGCCAGCTTTCGGAAGAAACAGGCGATATGGGCTTGTTTTCGATTGCCGAGCGACTGGAAACGCTGCTGTGGGAAGAGAAGAAGATGTTTCCGAATCTAGATTGGTTTTCTGCGGTATCCTATCACTTGATGGGTATACCAACGTCCTTTTTTACGCCGCTGTTTGTCGTGGCCCGCGTAACCGGATGGAGTGCCCACGTCATCGAGCAGCGGCAGGATGGCAAGATTATCCGCCCCAGCGCAAATTATACCGGGCCGGAACCTAAACGATTTGCCCCACTTGGCAATCGGAAATAATGTAGAAATCAAACGCCTACAATAAGCATATATAAGCATAAAATTAACTCATGTCATTACACCAATCAAACGGCCCCACCGAGACCGATAAAGTCATCACCGATATCGTAAACTATGTATTGGACTACAAAATAACCAGCGACCTGGCTTTCCAAACCGCCCACTACTGCCTGTTGGACACCCTCGGTTGCGGGTTTGAGGCGCTGACCTATCCGGCGTGTACCAAACTATTAGGCCCCGTGGTGCCGGGAACCATCGTGCCCCACGGGGCCAAAGTGCCGGGTACGCCTTATCAGCTGGACCCTGTCCATGCCGCATTCAACATTGGCGCAATGATCCGCTGGCTCGACTTCAACGATACGTGGCTGGCTGCGGAGTGGGGCCACCCATCCGATAACTTGGGAGGTATCTTGGCGGTTGCCGATTGGTTGTCGCGCACGGCCGTAGCCAATGGCAAGGTTCCGTTTACCGTGCGGGATGTACTTGATGCGATGATCCGTGCCCACGAAATACAGGGGGTAATGGCACTCGAAAATTCGTTCAACAAGGTAGGGCTAGACCATGTGCTCCTCGTGAAGCTGGCCTCAACAGCGGTTGTGGGAAAACTGCTGGGGTTGGATCGCGACGAACTTGTCAATGCAGTATCCTTGGCCTTTGTGGATGGGCATTCCTTACGCACGTATCGGCATGCTCCAAATACCGGGAGCCGCAAGTCGTGGGCTGCGGGAGATGCTACGTCCCGCGCAGTACGGTTGGCGCTGATAGCCAAGACAGGGGAGATGGGCTATCCCTCGGTACTTACCGCAAAAACATGGGGGTTTTATGATGTACTGTTCAACGGGAATGCGTTTAGATTCCAGCGGCCATACGGTTCGTACGTCATGGAGAACGTACTTTTTAAAATATCATTTCCGGCCGAATTTCACGCACAAACCGCGGTGGAGGCGGCCATGGCCCTGCACCGTAAACTGAAAGAATTGGGCAAGACGGCCGCGGATATCCGGTATATCCGCATCCGGACGCATGAAGCTGCGATCCGGATCATCGATAAAAAGGGTCCATTGCACAATCCGGCCGACCGCGACCACTGCATCCAATACATGATCGCGGTGCCGTTGATTTATGGCAGACTGACGGCGGCAGACTATGAAGACAACATCGCCGCCGATCCCCGCATCGATGCGCTGCGCGATAAGATGGATGCCGAGGAAGATACCGGATTTACCCAGGATTACCACAACCCCGACAAGCGATCGATTGCCAACGCACTCACCGTGACATTGTCCGACGGTACTGTATTGGATGAAGTGGTAGTGGAATACCCGATCGGGCACAAACGGCGGCGCGATGAAGGAATGCCCGTATTGGTTGAAAAGTACAAAACCAACCTCGCGCGTATCTTCCCGGCTAAACAGCAGCGCTCGATAGCGGGGGCGTCGCTGGATTTGGAAATGTTGTCTGCCATGCCTGTCCACGAGTTTGTGGACTTGATGGTAACCCCTTAAATCCTTACCTTTACCGTGTAATGTGAAGATACTGGAATATGCCTATTACCGATAGCGACATCATCTACGAGGACAATCATTTACTTGCCGTAAACAAACGTGCGGGGTATTTGGTGCAGGCCGATCCAGGTGGCGACGAGCCACTGGAAGATATGGTAAACAAGTACCTGACCAAGAAATACGAAAAACCCAACGGCGCTTTTGTAGGGGTTGTACACCGGCTCGACAGGCCCGTAAGCGGACTAATCCTGTTTGCCAAGACGAGCAAGGGCCTGGAACGCATGCAGCGGCTTTTCAAAGACAGGCAGATAAACAAGACCTACTGGGCCGTGGTGCGCAAGCCACCCGAAGAGCCTAGCGGGAAACTGGCACAATGGCTATCGCGCGATCGTACGCAGAATATCACCAAAGTTCACACCGAAGCGGCCCCGGGGCGGGTGTATGCCGAGTTGGACTACCAATTGCTTGGGGAATTAGGAGGCTATTACCTCATCGAGGTATACCCATTGACCGGAAGAACACACCAAATCCGCGCACAATTGGCTTCCATGGGATGCCCCATCGTGGGCGACCACAAATACGGCTATCCAAGAGGAAGTTTGCGACGGACCATCTGTTTGCACGCCAAAAAGCTAACTTTTGTGCACCCTGTTAAAAACGAACCCGTGGAATTGGTAGCCCGGCTGCCCAAGGATGGTTTTTGGGACCGTTTCGAGGTTTTCGAGAACAACGGATAGCACCAAACCGTTAAATTACATCGATTTGCTCTGGTTGTTGGCTATTTCCTGCTGCTGGCGGAGTGCTTCCACGTTGTTCTTATCGGCAAATTCGTCTGTTTTGCCCGAGAAAGCCTCCTGTAGTTCGCTGATTGCATCCATGTTTTCCGCGGTACGCTGATAGATATCGGGGAGTATTTTTTCGAGGCGGCTGTCACCCAGCTCGATATTATCGACCTCCACTTTGCCGATTTTCTCCAATACCGCTTGTTGGCTCCGTTTCAGATCATCCAATTCGCGGACAATCTTCTCCATCAATTCAAATTTCTTCAACTTATCCATAATACCTGCTTTTTACTAATCAAATATGCATGAATTGCCATTCACGAGATCACAGGGATAATCCATGCAAACTCATTGCCGTTAATGGCAATTTATTTACCATGAAAAACAGGGGAATGCAAAAAATGTTTGAAAGCGGGGCGATGAAAGCCGCCAATCGACTATTGCCCCGTCACCCCGTCCGCTGTTTCCTTTGCTTAAAGTATTCGGCTATCGCATCCACGGAAAAGGCATTCAGGCAGTTATGTGGGGCTACGCCGCCTTTCCTAGCCATATGCACCCCGTATTGCATATCGTGGAAACCGCTGTTGCGGTGGGCGTCGGGGTTGATGGATAGCAAAACGCCCTTTTCGATGGCATAGCGGTGCCAGCGCCAGTCGAGATCCAATCGGAGTGGATTGGCATTGATTTCGATGACCACCCCATATGCGGCGCAAGCATCGATAATTCGTTGGTAATCTAGTGGATACCCCTCCCTGCTGAGCAGTAAGCGACCTGTTGGGTGGCCGAGGATGGTCGTGTAGGGGTTTTCGATGGCTTTGATTAGCCGATTTGTAGCCCGTTCCTTATCCATCTTCAGGTTGGAATGCACGGAAGCGACAACGAAATCGAATCCCGCAAGGATTTCGTCAGGGTAATCTAACGAACCATCGCCCAAAATATCAGATTCTATGCCTTTGAAAATACGGAAGGGGGCCAACGTGGTATTTAGGACGTCGATTTCAGCCCACTGCTCCTTTACGCGTGCGATGTCCAATCCCTTGGCATACACAGCCGCTCTGGAGTGGTCGCAGATACCGAGGTATTCCAACCGTAGTTCGTCGCGGCAGTAGCGCGCCATCTCTTCGAGTGTATTCACACCGTCGCTGTACGTGCTGTGGTTGTGCAGCGTGCCACGCAAATCGGCATAGCTGATGAGTGCAGGCAGCGTGTTGTCTTTAGCTAAAGTTAGCTCGTTGGTTCCTTCGCGCAATTCGGGTTGGAAAAACGGTAGGCCAAGGGCTGCGTAGATAGCTTCTTCCGAATCGAGTTCGGGCAGTTGCGTTTCCGCCAGCAGCTTGTCGAGTTGCCTTAGGTGTTCTTCCGATCCGGTGCTAATCAAAAGCTGGCGGTAGAAAGCGGGGGAGTCGACGGGAATGAACCGAAAGATAAGCCCCGATGCATGTTTTGCCCGCAGGAGGGAGGGGGTATGTTCCGGTTCGATGGCGAGCGTGTCGATTTCTGCGACCGCTGTTGCCAGTTCGTCAAAAGAGGCGGCTACGATGATATCCACCGACTGCAGGACTTCGCATTTCCGACGGAAATCACCGGTGAAGGCGATTTCAAGGTTGGGCGGAAATAATTCCCGTAACGACACCATTGTTGCCTCGGCTATTTTCTCGGCAGCCGAGTAGAGGAACCACCCCTTGTTGGCGATAGAAAAGGCAATGGCCTGCTTAATCTCCTGTTGGGTTTTCAATCCGAACCCCTTTGCTTCCACTAGGCGGTTCTCATTGCAAGCGTAGTCGAGCTCACCAACGGATTCGATGCCCAAATCCCGCCAGATGATTTTTATTTTCCCAGGGCCAAGGCCTTTGATGCCCAGCATTTCCACAATGCCGTCGGGTGTATCGGCAAGTAGGGTTTCCCATTCGGGGAAGGATCCGGTTTCCAGCAGCAGCCGTACTTTTTCGGCCGTGCTCGGTCCCAATCCGGGCACCTCGTGCAGTTTGTCGACCGTCTGCGGCGTAACGCCAAACGGTAGTTTACCCAGTTTGAACGCTGCGTTGGCCATGGCTTTGGTGCGGAATGGGTTCCCACCATGCAGCTCCATCAATTGAGCATATTGTTTGAAGGTTTTCGCAATCGTCTTGTTATCCATTGCCGAAAAATAGGGATTTCCCGGCAGGTGTCAAAGTGAATCCTGCACTTCTTCGATGCGCTCAGGTCGTCGGTAACGATGGATGATCAGCCGTATGCCTGCGTTGAACGTGAGGTAACTGATTACCCAGTTGATGAAGGTAACCACCCGGTTCCGGAAGCCGACCAGCGACATGAGGTGCACGAACATCCATACCCACCAAGCAAAGAAGCCCTGGAACCGGATTTTGCCGATGTCGACCACGGCTTTGTTCCGGCCTACCGTAGCCATGGAGCCCTTATCGAAATAGACAAACCGCTCGGTAGGTTGGTTATTGATCAGCCGGACGATGTTTTTCGCCAGCAAGCGGCCCTGCTGTTGGGCCACGGGGGCTACACCGGGATGGCCACGGGGCAGTTCATCGGTAATCATTGCCGCCACATCGCCAATGGCAAAAATATCATGGGTGCCCACTACACGGCACTGCTCATCGATACGTATGCGATTTCCCCGCACGATCGTTTCTTGGTCGATGCCCTCGGGGAATTGCCCCGCCACACCGGCCGACCATAGTACCGTTTTGGTTTGGATGCTGTTGCCGTCGGCAAAGGTGATTTCATCCCCATTGTAGCCTGTTACTTGCGTGTCCAGCAAAATTTTCACGCCCAACTCTCGCAGGTACAGTTCTGCTTTTTCCGAAGCTTGTGGAGATAGATTAGCCAGTATTTTCGGTAGGCCTTCTACCAGGTAGACGTTCATGTCTTCCTTTTTGAGTTCGGGATAATCTTTGGCGAGGATGTGGTTGCGGATTTCCGCAATGGAGCCGGAAAGCTCCACGCCCGTGGGCCCCCCGCCTACAACAACGAAATTGAGGTAAGGAACGCGGTCTTGGGGGGTATTTCCCTGTAGCGATGCTTCGATGTTCTGTAAAATGAAACTACGGATACTCACGGCTTCTTTCACATTTTTCATCGGCATGGCATAGTACTCGATGTCTTTATTGCCGAAGAAATTGGTGGTTGCTCCTGTAGCGATCACGAGGTAATCATATGCTATTGGACCGATGTCGGTGTCGAGTTGCTTGTTTTCGGCATCAATACGGCGTACATCGGCCATACGGAAGGTCAGGTTTTCCTGCTTGCGGAACATCTTCCGAAGCGGAAAGGCGATGGAAGGGGCATCGAGCGTACCCGTTGCCACTTGGTAAAGAAGGGGCTGGAACGTGTGGTGGTTGTTACGATCGAGTAATACCACTTCTACTTCCTTGTTTTTCAGTCCTTTGGCAACTTCTATCCCTCCAAAACCGCCACCGATAATGACGACTCTGGGAAATTTATTTTCGTTGTGTTGTGTAGTCATTTTTGTCGCTATTTGACCCTCATATAATTCCCCTATTTGGGAACGGATGGCAGCCTCAATTGTTTGCAAAAATACGTATTTTCAAGCCATCCAATGCAGGCTTCAACCGGATTTGGCAGGCGAGCCTGCTTCGGTCGTCGGCATCGGGAAGGGTGTCTAGCATGTCCAGCTCGGCGTCTGAACGCGGGGCGAGCACATCCATGCCTTCCACTACTTGGATGTGGCAGGTCGCGCAGAGCGCCATCCCACCGCAGGTGGCTAGAATGTCGTAATCGGACGCCTTCAGCACCTCCATCAGACTGAGGTCTATACCGTCGGGAATTTCCAGTAGCCGGACTTCGCCCAATTCGTTTTCTACTGTGATATGAATGGTTTCTGTCATGAAATTACTTGTTAAAATGCATTTACACCATTAACAGTGGTATACTTGAAACTGAGTTTTTCGTCGGGATATACATACCGGAACGCGCTCTGCGCCATCAAGGCCGCCTCGTGGAAACCGCAGAGGATGAGCTTGAGCTTTCCAGGATACGTGTTGATGTCGCCGATGGCATAAATGCGTTCCACACCGGTGGAATAATCGGACGTATCCACGGCAATGGCAGACTTGTCGATGGTCAGTCCCCAGTCGGCTATGGGCCCTAACTTTGGGCTCAATCCAAACAAGGGGATGAGCGCATCTGTTTCCAGCAAGGTTTCCGTTTTGTCGCTGCCTAGCACACCTACGTGGCTCAGGGTACCGTTGCCACGGACAACACTGAGGTTGCTCTGCAATAGCAAGTTGATTTTGCCGCGCTCGGCCAGGGAAAACACTTTTTCGGCCGAGTCGGGGGTACCCCGGAAACTGTCGCTGCGGTGCACCAGCGTAACGGCCGCTGCCACCTCACTGAGAAAGATGGTCCAATCCAGCGCCGAATCACCGCCCCCGGCCACGACCACCCGCTTGCCGCGGTACGTCTCTGGGTTCTTTACCATATAGGATACTCCGCGGCCTTCGAAATCGGCGAGGCCGGGAATATCGGGCTTGCGTGGCTCGAATGAACCTAGGCCGCCGGCGATGACCACAACCTGGGCATGTATGACCGTGCCTTCATTGCTGATGATATGGTACGAGCCGTCTGCCTGCCTGGCCAATATCTCCACCCGTTCGCCCAACGTAAACGACGGATTGAATGGGGCAATCTGCTCCATCAGGTTGTTTACCAAATCCTGCGCGTTGATGGCCGGAAAGCCGGGGATGTCGTAAATGGGCTTATGCGGATAAATCTCGGAAAGCTGTCCGCCCACCTGTGGGAGGGCATCGATAAGGTGGCAGCGCATTTTGAGCAAACCGGCCTCGAAGACCGCAAACAGGCCAACCGGTCCGGCCCCGATGATACATATGTCTGTTTTTATCATGTTATTTTTTTTTGCTTTTTTGCTTTTGCTCTTTGCGATATCCAGGTTTCATTTTCAAATCGACAAATCGTCAGATTTGCAAATTGTCGTATATCGTATTCAATATCCGCTTCAAGTGCTCAAAATCGGTATCGTCGAGATTTTTCCATGCTTGCATGCGGATCTCACCGACATGGTTGGCAAGTGCATCTATCTTTTGCTCACCTGCGGGAGTAAGGTGTACCACGAAACTTCGCCTATCCATGGGGTTGGCCCTACGTTCCACCAAGCCTTTCTGAACCAGCAAATCGACAATCCGCGTGAGGGTGGGTTGGTCCTTTCCGCAATACTCGGCCAGTTCTTTCTGCGATAAATCGGCATGTTGCTTCAAGTTTTTCAATATCGACCACTGGTCTACCGTAATACCAAATTCGCGGCAGTTGAATTGATATTGTGCATACTGTTTCACCCGCCGTGCCGTGCGTTCAAGCAGGAATGAATAGGCGTTGTAATGTTCTATTTGCATAACAATAATTAGTATGACAAATATACGGTTTGCCATGGTTATATACAATTAGCATCGGGGTTATTTCACATTTTTTGGCTATCCGCGGCCTAAGTCGGTCAAAACAATTACATTTGGGGCAGTACACAGAATTTAATTGCAAGAACCGTATAAATTTAAAGTGATTTCATGAAACGTTTGGCTTTGCACTGGAAAATACTAATCGGAATGTTGTTGGGTATCGTCTTCGGTGCCGTGATGAAGGCCGTGGGGTTGCCCGATATCGTCATCGATTGGGTTAAGCCATTCGGAACCATATTCATCAATATGCTCAAAATGATTGCCGTACCGCTGGTGGCTGTTTCGCTCATCGTTGGTCTGGCCGATTTAAAGGACATTTCCAAACTATCCAAGCTCGGTGGGCGAACGATTTTTTTTTACTTGTTTACCACCGCATTTGCTGTTTCGCTGGGGCTTATTCTGGTCAACGTAATCAAACCTGGACTGTTTATCAATGAGTTATCGCGACAAAGTTTATTGGAGGGGTTTGCTGGCGAAGCGGGGGAAAAGATTAAGCTGGCAGAAGCAACGAAAGACCAGGGACCGTTGCAGCCGCTTGTCGATTTGGTTCCGGATAACTTTTTTGGCGCGTTGACCGACAATGGCAGTCTGCTTAAGGTTATTTTCTTCGTGATTTTGATGGGTATCGCGCTGATTATGATTGATGAAAAGCGATCGAAACCGGTGGTCGATTTTTTTAAAGGGTTGAATGACGTGATTTTGAAGGTCATTGATATCATTATGCTTTTTTCGCCGCTGGGTGTTTTCGCGTTGATGGCCGCATTGATGGTGGAGATTCCTGATTTTTCTACATTGGGTGCCCTGGGGGTTTACGGGGCTACCGTTTTGATAGGATTGGCGTTGTTGATTGCCGTCTTTTACCCCACGCTCCTTTACTTTTTTGCCAAAGTGAAGCCCGGCCGGTTTTTCCGGGCGATATCGCCGGCGCAGTTATTGGCCTTCTCTACGAGTTCGAGTGCGGCGACGCTGCCGGTTACGATGGAGCGGGTAACCGAACACCTGGGGGTGGATGACGAAGTGTCAAGCTTTGTGTTACCGTTGGGCGCAACCATCAATATGGATGGAACGGCGTTGTATCAGGCCGTAGCTGCCATCTTCATTGCCCAAGCCATGCTGCCCGAGCCGATTGGCCTAGAAGCGCAATTGATGATCATCCTCACGACGGTATTGGCTTCCATCGGTACCGCGGCGGTGCCGAGTGCGGGCATTGTCATGCTCGTTATCGTGCTCGGGCAAGCCGGTATACCCGAGGCTGGTTTGGCCTTGATTTTTGCCATTGATAGGCCCCTGGATATGTGCAGGACGGTTGTAAACGTAACCAGCGACGCTGCGGTTGCGGCCATCGTGGCCAAGTCGGTCGATTTATTGCATGACCCGCAGTCGGAAAGCGAGGAGTAATATACGGCATGCCGAATGATGTCTTCATCAGATTTCGTTCATTTCATCCCCCCGCAGCAACACCCTCGTACCCGGCGCTACGATGGATATCTTTCGTTTTTGACAGATCCGCCTTACTCCGTCCCCAATGCAGCCATCGTTCATCGGTGTTTTGCCCATGATCGTTTGTATTGGCTGGAGCTGAAAGACGAAATTCAGGAAGAAACGTCAATTATTAAACTGAAACCACAGGAACCCTGCCTTTGGGTGGTCATAGCGTTGATTGGCGGTTGTACCTTTCATTACGACAGGGTAGCTACGGTAACATCGGGGAATAGCACATATTTTGCCAGTAACAGGAGGGAACTTTCCATGGAACTGAACCCCGGTAAAAACTGGCTATTCATGGTCGGGTTTCCGCAACCGTGTTTCGATGCGCTGATGGCAGAATTTCCATTTTTGGAATCGCTTAACCAGCTGCATGAAAATAAGGCGCCACATTGGGCCGGAGCGATCGTGCCGATTTCGAGTCGGCTTCGGGCTGTTCTGGAATCATTACGGCGGCTGGTTTTCCAGCCGTATAGTACCCCGGTCCAACTGGCGGGCTGGAGCCTGCGGCTGCTAAACTATTTTTTTAACGATAACCGGGGCAACGGCACGGGTACCGTGGAGAAAGACGATATCAGCCATTACCACCAGGCAACGAAGTTCATTCGGGAACACTACCTGGACGATATCAGTCTGGAGAACGTAGCGGAAGCGTTGCATATCAGTGTACGCAACCTGACGCGCAGTTTCGAAAACCGGACATATACCGTAAACGGGTACATTTTGCACCTGCGACTAACCAAAGCCCGGGAGGTGCTGGCTTTTTCGGACAGGCCCATCCGGGATATCGCCTACACGCTCCGTTTCTCATGCCCGAAGCATTTCAGTAAAATGTTCAAGCAAAAATTCAGGAAGCCCCCGATGGTGTATCGGAACGAAATGAAAAAGGAAAAATTGGGCTTGGATAAAAGGGCTTTTCTCCGGTAGCAGTTTGCCCGGCGCTCATCTGTTCCGGTTTGTATCCGATGTAGTTTGCTCTGGAACAGCTACGTGTTAACTCAACGTTGATAGGCTTTGACTCACAACCGATGCATGCTGCCCCGGCGAAGATAAATGCTGGTCTACAGCAGATGAGTTCCCACCCGTAGCCGATAGGCTTTGCCTCAGTGGCGACCACGGCCGACTTAAAACAGAATGGCTCCGGCTTACCGTAGATAAGTTTCAGCGTAACCTCGGTAGGCGCCGAAGTAAAGCCGGTTGGTTTTGATTTAGAAAAGATAAGTTCCAGCCTATAAGTACATGAGTTTCATCCGCAGCCGGTGGGATTTGAGCCCCGATTGATAAGCTCCGGCCCGGAGCTTATAAGTTTTGCACCGCAACAGATGAGTTTTGCCTCAAAACTCATGAGTTTTTGAAAAAACGCTGAAAAAACAGTGTTTTTAGTTTCTTCCGTCCACTTTTTGTTTTTTGCTTTCAACAAAAGGTATCAAATCTGGCCAAAAAGAAGTAGGGTCTTGTTTGGCATGTTGGCCAGATTCTCCACCTCTACGCCGTAGGTTACTCCTAATTTTGCATTGTATTAATTCATTAATTGTTTTATTTAAATTTTTATGATTATGGCGAAGCCAACTTTATCATCAAAAACCGGCACGGAAGCGAAATTGCTTCAGTATGCCGAAACCGTACTGGCAAAAACAACGGAAAATGCCAGTATTTTTACAGAACCGCAGCCTTCGCTCGACGACCTGTCGGCTGCAATTGACCAATTCAGGGGCAGCATGACCGAAGCGTCTTTCCGCGACATACGGCAGGTCGTGCTCAAAAACCAACACGCTACGGCGCTGAAGGAAGTCTTGTACAACCTTTCCCTTTATGTGGAAACCGTGGCCCAGGGCGACCCGGCTATCGTACTAGCAGCCGGATTCATCCCGTCCAAAGACTTGCGGGGGCCGGTAGGACCGTCGCCCAAACCGCACGACCTCAGGGCGGTGGTACGCGATGCCGGTACCCAAAGTGTGCACGTTCGGGTAGATGCCTGGAAATACGCCCGCTATTATCAGTTCGAATACCGGAAAGCCGGATTGGACGAATCGTGGGAGCGTATCTTGAGTACCAGGTCGAAGATACATATTACCGACTTGGAGTACCTGACGGAATATGAATTCCGGGCTACCTACCTCGGGCCAGACCCCGCGCTCAACTACAGCGAAACCGTGCGCTGTGCGGTGACATAACATAACAAGAAGCGAAGGTTTTGATTAGGTTTTTTTTGTAAGTTTATCCGCTAAACAACGTGTAGCTATGCCGACTACGACTGAAAAGACGACGACTGTCCTGATCACACATCCATTGAGGGATATTGTTTATCAATTGAAAGAGCCAGATTTTTCATCGCCCACTGAGGTACGGGCGTTGGAAGCGTACCGTCAGGCCCACGACGAGGCCTGGCGAATGAAGCTTCTGTTTGAAAAGGAAAGAGGGGAAATCCTGCTAGCCTGTATTGACTTAGACAAGCTGAACGCCGGGCTCGGGGAGTTCGAACGTATACGGGATCATTACCTGCGGCATCTTGACTTATCCGATGGTGGTGCCGTCGCCGATATAGATATCAAGCTTCAGGTCGAATTGCGCGATTTTTACAATCAGGTACAGCAACAGCAAAAAGCCTTGGTAAGGTTTTACGATCGCATCGCCCCGTTGAGAC
Organism: Parapedobacter sp. 2B3; assembly: GCF_041925275.1. NCBI lineage: Bacteria > Pseudomonadati > Bacteroidota > Sphingobacteriia > Sphingobacteriales > Sphingobacteriaceae > Parapedobacter > Parapedobacter sp. 2B3. The sequence goes on from NZ_JBHEUZ010000032.1 coordinate 23,787, forward strand.
AAATGTATACGGACATCGTTGATAGGTATTTCAGAGGTGAAAAACCGTTGGATCCCGTGCAGTTTAAGTTATTGGATGACGTGTTTAGGTTCCATGAGGATATGCAGGTGACGATAACTTCCCTGGATAAGGATCTGCAAGCTTTCCTGCAAGTGCTGACGGATATCTATGCTTTTTTAGAGGACGAATACATCAGCCAATACAACGTGCTTGATACGGCCTATGGCGAATCCCTGCATCGGTCCGTGGATTTGGTTAAATCGGTACAGGTGTTCAATACCGTTTGGGAATAGGTACGGCAATCGAACCCCGTTTCAACTAAAAAGGTCGCTGGAAAAATCCAGCGACCTTTTTTTAATCGGTCCGGTATTTGCCCGACACAGCTTATGCTTTCGCCGGTTTCAAGTTAGCTTCATCTGATGTGCCGACGGCTGCCGGTTCTTCAGCGTTCTTCTTTCCCTGTAAATCCACCACCATCGGTGCGGCAAGGAAGATGGAAGAGTAGGTGGCCACAATGATTCCAATCAGGATGGCAAACGAAAATCCGCGAATAACTTCACCACCGAATACGAACAGCACGGCCAACACGAAAATAACGGTCAGCGATGTGATGACGGTACGGCTCAGTGTTCGGTTGATGGCCAAGTTTACCGTCTCGGCCATTTCCGCCTTCTTATATTTCGAGATACCAAAATATTCGCGCAAGCGGTCAAATACCACTACCGTGTCGTTGATGGAATAACCCACCACCGTAAGCACGGCCGCAACGAAATGCTGGTCGATATCCAGCGAAAACGGAACGATACCATCCAATATGGAAAAAATCACGAATATGATCAAGGCATCATGAGCTGTGGTAAGCGCAGCGGCCACACTGAATTGCCACTTGCGGAAGCGCAATAGGATGTACAGTGCAATAACAATGACCGAGGCAATGCCGGCGTATAATGCCCTTGTCTTCATGTCATTGGCAATGGTAGGCCCAACTTTCTGCGAACTAACAATTTCATGGTCGGTTCCGGCGATTTGCGATAGCCCTTCGTTCAGCTTGTCCAATACCGCCTTGTCTGCCTCGTCACTCACCTCCTCGATTTGGTAAGCCGTCGTTACCCGTATCTGGCTGTCGCTACCGAATGTCTTGACCTCGGTATTCATGTCAAACGTCTCATTGAGGCTGCTGCGGACCGCTTCAAGGTCTACCGGTTTGTCGAACTGTACGGTATATGTTCTACCGCCTTTGAAATCGACACCCAACGTGAAGCCCTTCGTGAAAATGGAGATGGTACCAATCAGCAGTACAGCAAGAGAGATGATATAAAATTTCTTGCGGTTCTGCACAAAGCCGTAGTTTGCATTCAGCATCGTACGCTCACTCCAGCGGTGCGAAACGGTGATCGCCCAACCTTTTGACAGCATCCACTCGAAGATGATACGCGAGATGAAAATGGACGTGAACAATGAGGTAATGATACCGATCATCAATGTGGTAGCGAAACCGAGAATGGGGCCGCTTCCGAAGAAGAAGAGAATCAATCCCGTTAAAAACGTCGTTATCTGGGAGTCGAGAATGGACGACATGGCGTGTTTATAACCATCCGATACGGCCTGCCTGACCGACTTGCCCAGCCGCAGCTCTTCCCGTATGCGTTCGTATATCAACACGTTGGCATCCACCGCGGTACCCATCGTCAATACGATACCGGCTATACCCGGCAGTGTCAGCACCGCATTGAGCGAGGCAAGCACTCCCATAATGAAAAACACGTTGAATAATACGGCGATATTGGCCACCCATCCTGCGCGGTTGTAGTAGGCAATCATGAATATCAGAACGACGACTAGACCAATTACAGACGAATTGATACCCGCATCGATGGCGGCTTGTCCGAGGGAGGGGCCAACCACCGCTTCTTCAACGATTTTTGCCGTTGTTGGCAGTCGACCGGCCTTCAACACGTTGGCCAAGTCTTTCGTGTCTTCGATGGTGAAGTTACCCGTAATCTGGGAAACCCCACCGCTAATTTCACTCTGGATGGTGGGCGCGGAGTATACGACACCATCAAGCACGATGGCAATGGCTTTCTTGTTGTTGGGGTCGGCAACGGCTGCCGCAGAGATTCTCCGCCACTCGCGGGCGCCCTCGCTGTTCATGTACATCGTTACCATCGGGCTATTTGACTGAGGGTCAAAATCATCCTTGGCATCGGTAATCACATTGCCAGCCAATACGGGCCCCGCTTCTACACCGGTCGGTTTGACCGCATAGAGCTCCAACTGCTCGGGGGTACGCGGACTTGGCTTTACGCCCCACAGGAGTTTGACGTTGGCCGGGATAATCTGCTGTACCGCCGGGTCTGCAAGGAAATCATTTACCTTGGCCGTATCCCGCAGTTGCGCATAACCGACAACGGGGCCGTTTGCCAATACAACCTGGCCGCTGGGCGCCATGCCCGTTGCAGGCCGGAGTACATTGAATAAGGGATTCTGAAGCGCCAATTGGCTGTCTGATGAGTCGGCAGTAGCGGTAGAGTCCTGCCCCGCACCGAGTGCGGCAAGCAGGCCCGCATCCGTGCTGTCGGCAGCTGCGTTTTCGGCGGAGGCGGTAGTCTCAGTTTTGGCCGCCCGCAATGTGGAAGCCAATGCGCTGTTTACGTTTTCCAACATGGGGTAGATCTCCATGTTGTCATAGGTTTCCCAAAATTCGAGTTTAGCCGAACCTTGCAGGAGCTTACGCACGCGGTCCTCGTCATTCACGCCGGGCAGCTCGATCAGTATCCGGTTGGTGCCTTGCTGCAGTTGGATATTGGGCGATGCAACGCCGAATTTATCAATCCGCGTACGCAACACCTTGAACGAGTTGTCGATGGCGTTTCCTGCTTCCCGTTGCAGGAAACTCGCTACCTGCGCATTGCTGCTATTGGCGTTGATGTATGAAGCATTGTCTTTGGTAGCAAAGAAGCCGGCCAACGATATGCCCGGACTGAGTTTTTGGAACTCATCAACAAATAGGCTTACGTAGTTGCTTTGGCTGCTCCGGCTCTGGATATTGGCATTCTCGAGCGCCTTGTTGAAATTTTCATCTTTCGGGTTGTTGGCGAGGTTACGCACCAATTCCTGCAACGACACTTCCATCGTTACGTTCATGCCCCCTTTCAAGTCCAGACCCAACGCAATTTCATTCCCTTTGGCCTCACGGTACGTGTATTGTGCCAAACCTAAGTTATATACCACCTCTCCGGCCATGGAGTCCAGATACGCTTTCTCTTTCGCCATGTCACCCTGGGCGTATGCCACAGCATCCCGTTCCACCTTGCGGGTTACGAATGTGAATGATAGGGAATAGAGGCACGCGATGGCAACCACTACTACCAAAAATTTAATCAACCCTGTACCTTGCATTTTCTTTCGTTAGCTAGTATTAATCTATTCTATTTTTAACAAAATTTAGTTAAGACGGCAAAGGTATAAAATTTTTATATAAGTGCGTACCGTATTTTACCGTTTAATAAACCGTTAGAAGCGCCGTTTTGGCAGACTATTTGCTAAAATTGGATAAACCCTAAAAGTCGCAGCCTTACTTTACCGGCGAGAAATTCCATACAACCCTTGGCTTGGCAATCCTTTATTGGTCAAAA
>NZ_JBHEUZ010000033.1:0-26377 GCF_041925275.1 Parapedobacter sp. 2B3
ACAAAGAACGATTTGGACCGAATGGGCCAACTTTATTTAATTTTTAACAACGTCCCATTTTTAATGGGACACTAGTGTTTTCATATACTCTATTAATTTTTTTTTATTGGCTGATGAGAGCTCGATGTAAATAATGATTGCCCTGTGGATCAGTATTATTTACATCTCGGTTTCATTAGAAGTTCTTTTAGGGTTGAGTTTAGTAACCAGTATTCTGGGTCAGCATAGCGTTTGTCAATATTTCCTGTTCTGGAATGGGCCAAAAGGCAGCAGTGGATATCCAATTTGGCTTTATCTCCGTCAATATGCTATCCATCCTATCCCATCGCTTCAGGTCGAACCACCGATGCCCCCATTCAAAGAAAAACTCATGGCTACGTTCGCTTTCTATACAGGCAAATAGAGTGTCCAAATCCATAGCAGTGACCGAGTCTAAACCAGCCCGTTGCCGGATGACATTGATGTCACCGCGCGCTCCATCGAAGTCTGGTTCGGCTAACCTCAACCGCGCTTCCGCCCTGATAAGATAAGCCTCAGCCAAGCGCAAAATCATGCTGTATTCTTCATGTGGTTCATTAGAAGATGGCCGGTTTCCCTCCTTGTATTTATAAAATACACCTTGGTTAAACCAATGGGCTGCTCTTAAATCTGAATCCTCAAATGACGCAATAAAACGTTCAGAAAGCCTAAGCTGAGATGTCACGCTGTTTCGGCCCTCATACGTGCTAAAAGTGGGATAGAGTGGGAGTAGTTGCCAAATAGCTTCTCGGCTATTGGCCGAAAACACCTCGCCTATATGTTCGCTTCCAAGCAATTCGAATAGTTCTGTTTGATTAATAACATCTGTCGAATATGTTATGGCCTTTTGCCAACTTCCGGTAAAAAGCGCCACCCGCGCAATTAGCACTTTGGCCGCCCATCGATTTGGTCGCACCCGTTCTCCGTTGTACGCAGAAAAATCAGCGGGCAACAATAATTCTGCCTTTGCCAAATCGTCTTGTATCGCCTCATAGACAGAAGATACTGGCGTACGTGAAACAGATCTGTTCGACTGGTAATTTGCGGTTGTAACCAATGGTATGTCCCCAAAACAGTTAAGCAAATAAAAATGACTGAATGCCCGCATAAACAGGGCCTCTCCTTTCAGTCGATTTCTGACAGCCTCAGAGATGTTTTTTGAACGCGTTAACCCATCTAAAATACTGTTGGCATAATAAATACATTGGTATCCTGTTGTCCAGAAAGATCTGATGTAGCCATTGCCTGGAGAAATCCGGTTGCTCGCTATTTCAATCTGCGACTGCGCTGTCCCGATATATTCCATTTCATCGGCGGCGATTGCACACATCTGCGTAATCGAATTGCCGGCTCCACTTGCAAAATGGGATTGGTTCAATGATATTGATTGAAAAATAAAAGCAGCGGCTGCTTCCAAAGCTGCCTCATTCTCAAATACGGCATGATCGGTCAGTTCAGTTTCGGGGGCTTCTATTTCTAAAAATCTTGTACAGCTTGCTAAAGCCGAGACCATAACCAAAAAAAGGATGCCATTTAAATATTTCACAAGCCTTTGTCGATAGATATATTTCATTACTCTTAAAATTTCTGTTGTTAATAATCCACCCTGTCGCAATTACATTGTCAATTGTATTCCTACTACCATGCTCCTCAGTGGGGGAAGCACCAATCCTGACAATTCAGGATCAAGCCATGGATAATTTCTCGACCACGTTAGCAGGTTTTGCCCATGAATAGACAACCGCGCTGCTTTGACATGTAAAGATTCACTGATGTTAGCCGGGATCTGATAAGCAATGGACACATTCTGCAAGCGCACATAGGAACCATTTACCATCGAACCATCGCTACCCCTGAATCTGCTGAAATCGGCATTGGCGGTACCGGTAGAAAAACGTTGTATTTCAGCCACCTGTTCTGGCGCTTGCCAGCGGTCCATAACAGCATTAGGCTGATTGGATATTCTACCCGGCAACCCATATATAAATAGAGGATTCGAGGATTCCTTGCTTCTCCATCGTATGAAAAATGAAAAGTGAATAGGTCCCAACTGAAATTGGTTATCGAATCCAACGGTAAAAGGTTGTTTTGGCCTATACCAATAACCATCATTCAATAAACTATACGCTTTGTCGTCATCTAGATCTTCTACCACGTAGCTACCTGTTTTTGGATCAATTCCCAGATAGCGGTATTTTAACGAAATATTCATGGGTTCGCCCACTTTGTATTGGCCCCGATAGGAAGAAAAAGTTTCAATAGTTGGAAACTTAACCAAGTTGCGGATATTTTTTGCAAAGGTTAAGCTTGCGGTCCAATTAAGCCACCCTCTGCCGATCCCTGAGCCGTGTACGGTAAATTCTATACCTGAATTTTGAACGGTGGCCGGAAAATTGGCTTGTACAGTAGGAAAGCCAGCTGTTGCAGGTAGTGGTAAGCCAATCAATTGGTTTCCACTTCTGTTTCGATACCACGAACTTTCTAGGGTAAGCTTATTTTCAAATACGCCTAACTCGATGGCAGCTTCAAGTTTTCTATTGGTTTCCCAACCATAATCTTTATTGGCCAACCTCAATGGTTGCAAGGAGTTGATCAAATAAGGATAAAAGCTGTTTGGCCGATAGGTTGCCAGATAACCATAATCCCCAATTTGATCATTGCCGGTGATCCCAAAACTTCCCCGCAGCTTACCCAGGTCCAGCCATGGCAGCACTCGTTTCACAATACTTTCTTCTGAGAAAAGCCACGCCACACCAACCGCGCCGAAATTCCCCCATTGCCTACCTGGTCCAAACCGCGAACTTCCGTCCCTACGTGCCGTGAGATTTATAAAGTATCGATTTTGATGTTTATAGTTCAGTCTAAGGAACATGGCGGCATATTTGTATTGGGACGATGTGGTGCTCCCATTTATACGGCTTGCTGAAGCAATGTTACCCATCAAGAGTTCATCGATATAGGAACGTCCTTCTATTACCTGGCCACTATTTGTGCTTTCCTGAAGGGTGATACCTATTAAGGTTGATAATGCATTATCATTCCACCGATAGTTATAGTCAATCATCGGCTCCAAAGACCACGATTTTGCCGTATTGGACGGATATTGCGCCCAACTTTCGGGTGTTGCGCCGGAAGCCGGGTTGGGATTTTGGCTACTTGCCGGATTCAGTAATCTTTCTGCCAAATCTACTATACTATATCCCATTCGTGTTGTTAGGTTAAGCCCAGGAAGTATAGAATATTCAACAGTAGCGTGTGTATTTAGCGTTGCGGTATGGCTGCCGTATATTCTTCCCAAATATTGCAACGGATTTCCTTCAATGTTTACCCAGTTCTCCCAGTTCAACTTCCCTTCTTTGTCGTAAAGCGCGGGTGCATTTGGAGGCAGTGTCATAGCCAAACTCGTCAAATCTATCTGTGGTTGGTTCTGGTATCGTATTCCGTAGGTGACTCCCGCATTAATACTGAGCGCCCCATCCACTGATTTATGATTGACATTTAAGTGTGCAGACCCTTTTTGGTAGCTACCGTCTCCAGGAAACACATTGCCTTCCCGTTGATAATTTCCACTCAATATAAAATTCGTGTTGCCTTGCCCGCCCGTCACAGAGCCCCGTAGGTTCGTAAGAGATGCGGTACCACCTATCAGTTCCTTTTGCCAGTCAGTGTATCGGCTGTCATCCCATAACAAGAGGTCATACGCATTGCTTTCGGTGGGTATAACACCGTCGTTCGCGAATGCTTCATTTCGCATGAGTTTGTATTCCCTAGCATCCAATAAATCCACGAAACTCGCCACTTTGGCTCCCCCAAACCGGGCCGAAACATCAAATCTAGTTTTTCCGGCTGTTCCTTTTTTTGTAGTAATCAACACCACACCATTGGCTCCTCGCGAACCGTATATGGCAGTAGCGTCGGCATCTTTCAGTACCTCAATGTTGGATATATCGGATGGGTTTAAAACATCTAGCAGATTGCCTTCACGAATTATTGATGACAGCATAGCTGAGCGATTTTCAATCAGGGGAACCCCGTCTATCAGATATAAAGGGGCATTACCCGAACCCATACTGCTTTGCCCTCTTATTGCTACTGAAAATGCCCCACCGGCAATGCCGGTATTTTGCGTAATCTCGACCCCCGCCATTCTTCCCTGCATCGCAGACAGTGGATTGGTAATCACTTGCTTTTCGATGGTCTCGGCAGTGATACGGGCTACGGAACCGGTGCGTTCGCGGTCTCTTACGGTATAGTATCCCATATTTATTTCCACTTCTTCCAAGGTGTTCTCCGCCGAATCCAGTGCGACAATGATTTGCTGCCTCCCATTTACATCTTCCTCGGCGGTAACGTAGCCGACGAAAGAGTAAAGTAGTATATCATCCGGCCTGGCTGGTATTCGGTACTCCCCTAGCCTATCCGTTACCGCATGGATGCGCGAGCGTTTATTGGTGATAGTGGCGCCTTCTATCGCCACGCCGCTGGCAGCGGAGATGACTTTGCCTGTTACGGCAAAGGATTCTCGCTGCTGCGCGCGGGCTTGCAAACACATGATCGTTACAGCCAGCAGGCTGATATATTGTATATTAGATTGTTTAAGTTTATATCGGAAAAAGGCATAGCTTTCCCCAAAGCGTGAAAATCGCTTCATTATTCATTAGTTTAAGTGTTGAGTAATTGGTTAAAAATACAGACGACCAATGTCGCCTCAGAAAAATGGTGGAAGGGTTTAGATGGGGTTTTTAGGCTTCAAGGGGTAAAGCCTTTCGGATGCACTGATGCTGTCGCATAGTACAAATGCATCATTTTGGATGATGCTTGGTTTCAGCAGATGTAAAAAACTCGTTTCCATATGGTTAGTTGAAAACGAGTCCCGGGTTATCGGCTGGCTTACACGCGAGTAGCGCTGTGAACCCTACCTACTACCGCTTTACAAGGCTCTAACCCCTCGAAGGACGGTTTCAGTAGAGCCCACAGCGCTACTTTGACGCACAAAAGTACGCAAAATATGCTGTGAGCATTAACTACCTACCGTCTCGCCTTCGATAAAAATGTTAGAGTTTGTAAACGAGACTCTTTTGCTAATGCACTTTTCTTATTAGGCCAACTCAAATATTGGCCGCTATTTCGTCATATTTTATTGCCGCGTTTTATATTCAACAATCTGGTAACGTTGCAAGTATACGAACAATATAAATATAATGCAATTTTTTGTCACAATTTTAGAATAAATGAAAATGCTCCCTTTACTCTTGAATGAGTTCAAAAAAGAAAAGTGATAAAAACCCGGCCAAAATCACGGCTTTAGCGCAACACTATATTGATGTATTTCGTAATGGAAGATTAGAGCGTGGTATGTCGCCCGAAGAGCTTTCGAAGGAAATAAGTCCATTTGAAGGAGATTCCCTTGTAAGGAAAATTGAGAATCAATTCACATCCAATAAATACACACCTGCCACCATCAAAAGGGCTATGGTATTTCTTAAAATACCTTCTTATATTGTATTCCCAACAACTTTGTTATCTAGTGATACTTTACAGGAAAAAACAAAGCTGATTATTCTGAAGGGAATGACTGCAATAGCCGCGGTACGTTCATTACTTGAAGAAGGTTATTTTGAAGAGGGCCGTACTCGCCATGAAACGTGGGAGTTTGCTAATGGCTTTTACGAAGAGAAGAAGTCAGAAAAATTCTTTGACCCAGCGCTAGAAGCCTTATACAACGAAGGCAAGCTCATCAAACTAGAACCTGACGCTACCAATAAACTTATCCGTTTCCAACGAAACCCGGAGTATGATCCTAGTGAATAAACTTTCTCTTCATTTGGGTTAAACTAAAAATTTATTTCTACCTTGATTTTAGTACCTTTGCGCCTATGGCAAACGATAATATTAAATCGCTATACTTATCAGAAATTCAGGCTTCTGGCTTCAAATCCATTGATAACTTATGCGTAGACTTCGATAAAAACCTCAACATTATTATCGGTAAAAATGGGGTCGGAAAATCAAACTTTTTAGAACTGCTTTATTTAAGTTTAAGCAATAGAAATTTATTTCGTAACCGATTCTTGTTTAACGAAATTACTTACAAATTAATATCTAAAGAAAACGGAAAAACATTTAAAGTTGAACTGTCTCGTGAGTTGGAGGAAATTTTTGTAGATGAAAAAGCTTTTTTTGATCGTTCATCAATTTATAAAATAGTCTACTTGGATGAAAAAGAAGTCTATAGTGATCGCAAAATTTCCGATGACAATACGATTAATATATCTCGTAGATTAAGTTTAAGAGGTTTTTTTAGAGAACTCGGTTATTATCTTGCAGAACCTAAATATTTAAAATACAACATTCCTGATCGACTAGATTTTTTGGAAAGCTCTGGCACGTTAAGAATAAACATTGAACGACCTAATGCGATAGAATTACCTAGAACTCTACAAGTATTTCAAAAAGTAGCGATGCATTTATATACAACTATCCGAATTAATAAAGGCAACCCTCAAATTGATGATTCGGAAGTTCGGAAAGCATTACAAGTTGATGAGAATATCTTACTAGCGTTGCGCAAATTCACCCCAATAAAAGATGTACGGTTTAATTCTAACATTAATATTTATTCTGATTCAAAACAACATATCATTGATAACATTAAACTTGAGTTCTTCGTAAATGACAGTTGGTACCCTTGGAGTTATCTTTCTGATGGAACAAAGCGGTTATTTTATATAGTATCGGAGATTACGGATAGCTCTAGCGGCATAATTCTGATTGAAGAGCCTGAGTTAGGTGTACACCCTCATCAATTCCATTTATTGATGAGTTTTATCAAAGAAGAATCTGCTGGGAAGCAGATTATCCTATCTACCCACTCCCCACAGACGCTTGACCATTTAGAGCTGGATGAGTTAGACAAAATAATTATTGCTACCCATGATATCGATACTGGCACGAAAATGAGGCATCTCAATGAGGAAGAAAAAGAAAAAGCTAAAGAATATGTGCAAGAGGTGGGTTATTTAAGTGATTATTGGTTACACTCTGATTTGGAGGTATGATTGTAGTTGGACTCATCGGCGAAGACCCATATGACACAAATGCTATACAAAACCTACTGAATAAAAAGTATAGTACCCAAGTGAGGTTCGTATCCATCAGCAAAAGGTTCACAGGGTGTCAATTGGATTCTGATAAATTTTTCCGAACCTTAAAAGTCGAATCAAGAAAATGCCAGATTGTTGTGTGTATTAGGGACTTGGATGGCTTCTCTTCTCAGAAACATTTGATTCACAACAGAGAAAAATGGTTTAACAATATCTGTGAAAACGTAAGTTGTGGCAGCGTGTTACTGCTAAATGTCTGGGAACTGGAAGCGTTCATACTTGGCGACATCGACACCTTCAATGAATTTTATAAAACAGACTTGAAATATAGGGGAAATCCTTCGACATTACGCGAACCTAAGGAATGGCTGAAATCGAAGACTCAAAAATTGAAAAAGTCTTACAAGGAATCGGATTGTCCTGAGTTATTTTCAATGCTTGATTATACTAAAGTCCTTGACCGATGTAAATTCTTCGCGACTTTCATTGGCGCCTTCGAGCAGAAGATTGAGGAATGTGCTTAGCTTAACCTTATAACCGCAAGAAACTCATCAAAATCGACCCAGATAAATTCAAAGTTGAAAAACTCATCCATTTCCAGCGGAATCCGGAGTATGATCCGAATGACTGAAAGGCACCGTTTGCACAGTAATATTGACTTTTCTAAATTCTTCGCGTATCTTTGTTAGGAACAGGAGGTAAATATGGCAGTTAAAGAAAAAAACACAGCAGGATCGCGTTCAGCAAGTCCGAGGTTCAAAACCTATTCCATTGCGGACGTAATGGCTGCTGGCGGTACAACTGCATTTGCAAATAAACTGGGTAAAAACCCTGCAAATATTCAGGATCGGCTCAACAAGCTGCCGAAGGATGCTTTTCTAACCAAGGAGGAGGCGGATAAGGCACTCGAAACGTTGAATGAAAGTAAATGAATCTGCTGCTGGACACCAACATCCTGATCTTACTAGCCAAAGATGTACGCAGACGGTTATTAAACAGCATAATCAATCCAACCCAAGAAAAGGTCTTTGTATCCATTGCCTCGTTGAGTGAGCTTAAGTCTATTGCATTACAGAACAATTGGGGAGCGAGAAAATGGGAGACTGTAAATGCTGTATTGGAAGATGCCGTAATTATGGAAATTAATGAAGGCCTTGCGGATACCTACGCCGAAATCGATGCATTTTCCCAACGCCGAAACCCATCTTATACAGACTATCCATTTATTACCCCAAGAAATATGGGGAAGAATGACCTTTGGATAGCCGCTACTGCCGCGCTTCTGGGATTGAAACTCATTACAACCGACCAGGACTTCAACCACTTGCACCGGGTATTTATTGAAGTGGAATGCTTAACTCCTGAATCATTCCGGCAATAATTGTATACCTTAAAAATATGCTCGTCTACCCTTCTCTCGATTATGAATTGAATACGATGGTGCGAATTCACCGAGAAGCGAATGGTTATACCCAAGAAGAATTTGCTTTTTTGATAGGTCGGGATGTGGCGGATATAATCCGGTATGAAAACCTGACAACCACGGATGCCTACGATTTCAACCACATCAATCGCTATGCGCGGGTACTCCATCGCGTACCTAAAGATTTTGTGTTCGAGGTGTCGCTTCTGGAGAACGACATTAAAATCGAGGCACGAAAAACCGAATACAAAACAAAAACCACATATCGTGGTGAGCGGCAACTAACGATTGACGGAAAACCACAATGGATTAAACTGGAACCCTATAGCATTCCAAATGATAAAATCACCATTGAGCCAAACGACTTAGCGCGTATGGTGGTGTTACTTGATAAGTTGCTAATCGAAGGCTATTTCAGGGATGGGGTAACAGGCTATGACCTGTTTGTGCACGTTGGCACGTTGTGGTCAGGAAGTTTCCGTCCTAAGTTACTTATTGAAGGATTGGCGGTCTTATCCGGCCGTCGCAAGCGCCCCAAACTACTCCCTATGCGTAAAGCCCCAAAAACAGAGGAAAAGTGGATTTTGTATAAGGAGGATACGGAGGAGGAATGAATTTTGTACACAGTGTGCAAAATTCAGACTAGTATGAAAAAAGGAAGGGAAAATGTAGGCTCATGCTGGCGTTACTAGGAAAATAAGGTGGTATTGAGTTGGCTGAAGGAAAACGGTGACGACTGTTATACAACACACTCTCCTATCCGAAATCAAATGACCGAAACAGCAGAACAATTGAGCAAAAAATCCAAGATATTGCATCTGGCAACTATCCTATTGGGTGTCGTTGGAATCTTGAGCATCACCCCCGTTACGATAACAGTATTTGCCTACGGGCTGGGCTATTCTGGCTATATCTTTAGTTTTGCCTACTTGTTTTTAATCACATCAATCTTTTTGATTATCGCCAAAACCCAACTTGGATATTATCTAGCGTTAATCGTGTCTTTTACCTATATATATCAGGTAATAGAGGAGGTCGAACATTTCTTAATATTTGAAAGAACCAATTACCCTTTAGCAGGAATACTGTTATTTCCTTATTTAGTGTTTCTGGCTCTGATACTTCTTTGCGTGATCTACCTGACGACGCACCTAAAATATAAACGTTTCTATATATCGACTTCGCTCGTTGTGATAATGGGCATTGTATTATATCCGCTTGTTGACGGCTTCAATAAGAACTATTACGACAATGTCTTTATAATGGCAGAATTCACAGACCAAAGCATAGAGTTGAATGTTAAGCCCGGTTTTGCCGATTCGAGATCTTTTACGATAGTAACTTCAGACAAAGATATTGGTAAACAAATAAAAGAGTACGGAGAATATCATCAAGGAAGTTACCTATTGATGAACGTTGGCATACGGAAAAACTTTCGCTACAGTACTTTGAGGTCGATTACACTTTATAAGTTCGGCGATGAAAAGGTTGTATCCAAATCGAAGTGGTCTGTAACAGAAATGAAAGGTGATTTGGAGTTTTTGGTACCGTAGCCCAGTTGACTAGAGAGCCAGTTGGTTGTGATTTGCTTTCATTCTTTGATTTACTGATATTGAGCACAACTGCTGGCCGGAAAGGGTGAGCAACTACGGCGTTGTGATTTGCTTTCATTCTTTGATTTACTGATATTGAGCACAACGGATGGCGTGGAAACGATCCTTGTGGAACAGTTGTGATTTGCTTTCATTCTTTGATTTACTGATATTGAGCACAACTGAGCGACAACACTATAAAAGCAAGCTATTGTTGTGATTTGCTTTCATTCTTTGATTTACTGATATTGAGCACAACATCAGGTAATACAGGTCGGCGGGCTTCGCGGTTGTGATTTGCTTTCATTCTTTGATTTACTGATATTGAGCACAACCGGGCACATCTTTTCTATTCGGGATTGCAGGTTGTGATTTGCTTTCATTCTTTGATTTACTGATATTGAGCACAACAAATCATCCAGCGCGTCCGCATCAGCCTTGTTGTGATTTGCTTTCATTCTTTGATTTACTGATATTGAGCACAACTACAGGGCATCCTTATTGGTAGCTTCCGTAGTTGTGATTTGCTTTCATTCTTTGATTTACTGATATTGAGCACAACGACTTGTATGTGTCGGTCGGGGACGGCTTGGTTGTGATTTGCTTTCATTCTTTGATTTACTGATATTGAGCACAACAAATCAACCCTTAGGTTGTCTTTCGCCTCTGTTGTGATTTGCTTTCATTCTTTGATTTACTGATATTGAGCACAACGCTGATAGTTGATGGCTTCTACGAACCGCAGTTGTGATTTGCTTTCATTCTTTGATTTACTGATATTGAGCACAACTGTTATATCGTCCATAAAGATAAAAGACGTGTTGTGATTTGCTTTCATTCTTTGATTTACTGATATTGAGCACAACAGCATCCAGCAATGGCGCAAGTACCTGCCAGTTGTGATTTGCTTTCATTCTTTGATTTACTGATATTGAGCACAACAGCTTTTGGTATGCTATTCGATGTGCGTAGTTGTGATTTGCTTTCATTCTTTGATTTACTGATATTGAGCACAACAAAGGAAGAATCCGCTAAGCGCGAGCGTGAGTTGTGATTTGCTTTCATTCTTTGATTTACTGATATTGAGCACAACATCTGGCTGGCATTCCTGGTGCACTCGGCAGTTGTGATTTGCTTTCATTCTTTGATTTACTGATATTGAGCACAACGTAAAAAAACGTGGATGCCATCTGGTCGCCGTTGTGATTTGCTTTCATTCTTTGATTTACTGATATTGAGCACAACTTGGCGTAGTTCTTTAGGAGCCACTTGTAGTTGTGATTTGCTTTCATTCTTTGATTTACTGATATTGAGCACAACTTGATGACGTGGAGGCGACAATGAATGGAAGTTGTGATTTGCTTTCATTCTTTGATTTACTGATATTGAGCACAACATCCGTCGCCACTGCTTCGTATGTTCAAAGTTGTGATTTGCTTTCATTCTTTGATTTACTGATATTGAGCACAACGTTTGTACTAAAGCGATAGGCGGGCAATAGTTGTGATTTGCTTTCATTCTTTGATTTACTGATATTGAGCACAACACTCGTAGCCGTCAACACGGTACTACTGGCGTTGTGATTTGCTTTCATTCTTTGATTTACTGATATTGAGCACAACACACCATTAAAAAAGAGTACCGACAATCGGGTTGTGATTTGCTTTCATTCTTTGATTTACTGATATTGAGCACAACTTACCTGATTGCACCGCACCGTACGCATAGGTTGTGATTTGCTTTCATTCTTTGATTTACTGATATTGAGCACAACGCGGCCCAGGGTATGGGCATCGCCATCCATGTTGTGATTTGCTTTCATTCTTTGATTTACTGATATTGAGCACAACCCGGCTGGGTACGTTCCAGGAATACTGCTAGTTGTGATTTGCTTTCATTCTTTGATTTACTGATATTGAGCACAACACCGTATGATGGTGGTCTACAAGGCCGCAAGTTGTGATTTGCTTTCATTCTTTGATTTACTGATATTGAGCACAACTTCGGCTTAAACAGGGTAAAGGCGCGGGCAGTTGTGATTTGCTTTCATTCTTTGATTTACTGATATTGAGCACAACAGGTGATACAAACTTTCGACGAGGTGCAGGTTGTGATTTGCTTTCATTCTTTGATTTACTGATATTGAGCACAACATAGACCGATTCAGTGGAAAGGTGACCGGTGTTGTGATTTGCTTTCATTCTTTGATTTACTGATATTGAGCACAACTTGAGCGTATTGTTCATGTCTTTTTAATCAGTTGTGATTTGCTTTCATTCTTTGATTTACTGATATTGAGCACAACATTACGCAACGAGGGTATTGCCGCGGCTAAGTTGTGATTTGCTTTCATTCTTTGATTTACTGATATTGAGCACAACATATCTGGCTATCGGAATCCCAGCGCCGTAGTTGTGATTTGCTTTCATTCTTTGATTTACTGATATTGAGCACAACCTATTTCCGAACTGGTATGAACGCACCCGTGTTGTGATTTGCTTTCATTCTTTGATTTACTGATATTGAGCACAACCAAGTCGCGTACATGATGGACAATTTCTACGTTGTGATTTGCTTTCATTCTTTGATTTACTGATATTGAGCACAACTCGGTGTACCATTTTTTCTTACCCTTGCTAGTTGTGATTTGCTTTCATTCTTTGATTTACTGATATTGAGCACAACTTATAAGCTACACTGCCGCACGGGCTGAAAGTTGTGATTTGCTTTCATTCTTTGATTTACTGATATTGAGCACAACAAGACACCGCCGACGCCGAGCGCAGACTCGGTTGTGATTTGCTTTCATTCTTTGATTTACTGATATTGAGCACAACAATAAGGATAGTAGCTTATTTGATACTGAAGTTGTGATTTGCTTTCATTCTTTGATTTACTGATATTGAGCACAACCTGTGAATTATTTGGGTGAATCTGCCCCCAGTTGTGATTTGCTTTCATTCTTTGATTTACTGATATTGAGCACAACACCGCGCCTATCCTTTAAGTTGCGTCCCCGGTTGTGATTTGCTTTCATTCTTTGATTTACTGATATTGAGCACAACCGAGGTGACCCGGTACATCATATCTTGGTAGTTGTGATTTGCTTTCATTCTTTGATTTACTGATATTGAGCACAACCATTGGCAGAATTTGAAACAGACCTGATTAGTTGTGATTTGCTTTCATTCTTTGATTTACTGATATTGAGCACAACGATTAAACTGGATTCAACAAAGCGGAGCATGTTGTGATTTGCTTTCATTCTTTGATTTACTGATATTGAGCACAACTGATTTCGGAAAGTTTAGTGGTATAGCGCTGTTGTGATTTGCTTTCATTCTTTGATTTACTGATATTGAGCACAACACTTCCACCACGGCACCCTTTCTAAGCCGGTTGTGATTTGCTTTCATTCTTTGATTTACTGATATTGAGCACAACGGTACATCCGTCTAAATTTAATCGACGACAGTTGTGATTTGCTTTCATTCTTTGATTTACTGATATTGAGCACAACGAAGGAGAATGTGCAGTATCATCGTGAAGGGTTGTGATTTGCTTTCATTCTTTGATTTACTGATATTGAGCACAACGGTAAGCGGTGTGAGAAATAATGGCGGTACGTTGTGATTTGCTTTCATTCTTTGATTTACTGATATTGAGCACAACTGAATCTGTTGGAATGAAGTGGCTTAGATGGTTGTGATTTGCTTTCATTCTTTGATTTACTGATATTGAGCACAACGACCACACTAAACAGGTTAACAGCGTGACAGTTGTGATTTGCTTTCATTCTTTGATTTACTGATATTGAGCACAACCACCTCGAGCGTTCTTTTCGAGCCATTCCTGTTGTGATTTGCTTTCATTCTTTGATTTACTGATATTGAGCACAACACATTCATCATCATGAGCATGACCCTGCCAGTTGTGATTTGCTTTCATTCTTTGATTTACTGATATTGAGCACAACTAACTCCGACGTGCTCAGTTGAGACGCGGTGTTGTGATTTGCTTTCATTCTTTGATTTACTGATATTGAGCACAACTATTAGATATATTCTTAAATGCTTGAATAGTTGTGATTTGCTTTCATTCTTTGATTTACTGATATTGAGCACAACCGTCACCGGTAGACCTTGAAAAGGTTGGTAGTTGTGATTTGCTTTCATTCTTTGATTTACTGATATTGAGCACAACCCGGCTGGCATTCTCCCGGCAATAGCTATAGTTGTGATTTGCTTTCATTCTTTGATTTACTGATATTGAGCACAACGACGTTGAAGGGACGGAATACGATATATTGGTTGTGATTTGCTTTCATTCTTTGATTTACTGATATTGAGCACAACTTAACGCCTTACGTATTCATGGACGTGATAGTTGTGATTTGCTTTCATTCTTTGATTTACTGATATTGAGCACAACTAGCATGCAGGAGACAATAAACATCCGGCGGTTGTGATTTGCTTTCATTCTTTGATTTACTGATATTGAGCACAACTGGCATAATCAAAAAGCACGGCGGGTTTCCGTTGTGATTTGCTTTCATTCTTTGATTTACTGATATTGAGCACAACTGAAGGCACTTACCATATCCGCGCATGTTAGTTGTGATTTGCTTTCATTCTTTGATTTACTGATATTGAGCACAACAGATGCCATCAACAAATCAACTGACGCTGTGTTGTGATTTGCTTTCATTCTTTGATTTACTGATATTGAGCACAACATACCGGATGTGGTCCGACAATCCGGTTTGGTTGTGATTTGCTTTCATTCTTTGATTTACTGATATTGAGCACAACTGGAAGAACAGAAGGAATACCTTTTCCTTCGTTGTGATTTGCTTTCATTCTTTGATTTACTGATATTGAGCACAACATCGCCCCGAGGCGCGTAAAGCGCGCATGGGTTGTGATTTGCTTTCATTCTTTGATTTACTGATATTGAGCACAACGGGCATCCACGGAGCCCCCGAGGGTACCCGGTTGTGATTTGCTTTCATTCTTTGATTTACTGATATTGAGCACAACGTGGTAGACGACGGAAGCGACGAGCCGTTTGTTGTGATTTGCTTTCATTCTTTGATTTACTGATATTGAGCACAACGCCGGGATTATAGCTACAACCTGAATGTGGTTGTGATTTGCTTTCATTCTTTGATTTACTGATATTGAGCACAACATTGGGTTATCGACCCGATGGTCCGCAGGCGTTGTGATTTGCTTTCATTCTTTGATTTACTGATATTGAGCACAACGTCGTTTGGTGATAACGCTTTTACCTTTGAGTTGTGATTTGCTTTCATTCTTTGATTTACTGATATTGAGCACAACAACAAACAAAAAATGCCTCTACGATAGCGTGTTGTGATTTGCTTTCATTCTTTGATTTACTGATATTGAGCACAACCCTAACCGAAACCATGCGGGCGCACCTTTAGTTGTGATTTGCTTTCATTCTTTGATTTACTGATATTGAGCACAACCTGAACCAGTTCCGGCAGTTCAAGCCCTTCGTTGTGATTTGCTTTCATTCTTTGATTTACTGATATTGAGCACAACGGAAACAAGGTGTTTGAAGGGGATATCGTTGTTGTGATTTGCTTTCATTCTTTGATTTACTGATATTGAGCACAACAACGACACGTACCGGGATTCACAGTCTTCCGTTGTGATTTGCTTTCATTCTTTGATTTACTGATATTGAGCACAACTAACCTGCTATCACGATTAGAATCCGAAAAGTTGTGATTTGCTTTCATTCTTTGATTTACTGATATTGAGCACAACGCCGTTGCCCATGAGCCGTATTTGGCAGAGTTGTGATTTGCTTTCATTCTTTGATTTACTGATATTGAGCACAACCACAACAAACTAATGGTAAAGTGGATGGTAGTTGTGATTTGCTTTCATTCTTTGATTTACTGATATTGAGCACAACGTGGCAACTTGCAGGATACCCTCCAATTGTGTTGTGATTTGCTTTCATTCTTTGATTTACTGATATTGAGCACAACACCAATCGGGTGTAGCCGTTACCCTCGTCGGTTGTGATTTGCTTTCATTCTTTGATTTACTGATATTGAGCACAACGTAGGTGCTTGCGTTGTGGATGAAGACTACGTTGTGATTTGCTTTCATTCTTTGATTTACTGATATTGAGCACAACATGCTTCTACTTCTCCATCAGTAAGCCCCTGTTGTGATTTGCTTTCATTCTTTGATTTACTGATATTGAGCACAACAACTGGAAGAAGGAACCGGAGGTTTGACCGGTTGTGATTTGCTTTCATTCTTTGATTTACTGATATTGAGCACAACCTGTTTATATACTTAACCCGAATAGACCTAGTTGTGATTTGCTTTCATTCTTTGATTTACTGATATTGAGCACAACCCCGTATTTAACGACTTTCATGGACTGGCTGTTGTGATTTGCTTTCATTCTTTGATTTACTGATATTGAGCACAACGCCGGATTATGGAACAGGTATCCCCTGTCAGTTGTGATTTGCTTTCATTCTTTGATTTACTGATATTGAGCACAACCTGGATGCCGCGACGAATGAATGTTTCCCAGTTGTGATTTGCTTTCATTCTTTGATTTACTGATATTGAGCACAACTGCTGTACGAAGTCATGTAGTTGGATAGGAGTTGTGATTTGCTTTCATTCTTTGATTTACTGATATTGAGCACAACAGCATCCAGCAATGGCGCAAGTACCTACCAGTTGTGATTTGCTTTCATTCTTTGATTTACTGATATTGAGCACAACGAATAATGTAACGTGACGATATTTCAACAGTTGTGATTTGCTTTCATTCTTTGATTTACTGATATTGAGCACAACCTTAAAGACAAGAATGGTGTACCCATTTTCGTTGTGATTTGCTTTCATTCTTTGATTTACTGATATTGAGCACAACTTGACTGGCGCAAAGGGCGACATCTTGGTAGTTGTGATTTGCTTTCATTCTTTGATTTACTGATATTGAGCACAACTGCGACGATGACGGCACCAATCTTCGTACAGTTGTGATTTGCTTTCATTCTTTGATTTACTGATATTGAGCACAACGGGACTGAAGGAAGTCGAGAAGCTGTTTGGGTTGTGATTTGCTTTCATTCTTTGATTTACTGATATTGAGCACAACTCACGGAACCAAAGGGGTATTGGGTGCCTCGTTGTGATTTGCTTTCATTCTTTGATTTACTGATATTGAGCACAACGTGGCTTTTCGGGGGAGTGAATATCTAAATGTTGTGATTTGCTTTCATTCTTTGATTTACTGATATTGAGCACAACCGTCCATGGGTTGACCAGTACCTGATATTCGTTGTGATTTGCTTTCATTCTTTGATTTACTGATATTGAGCACAACGCCGGATTATGGAACAGGTATCCCCTGTCAGTTGTGATTTGCTTTCATTCTTTGATTTACTGATATTGAGCACAACCTGGATGCCGCGACGAATGAATGTTTCCCAGTTGTGATTTGCTTTCATTCTTTGATTTACTGATATTGAGCACAACTGCTGTACGAAGTCATGTAGTTGGATAGGAGTTGTGATTTGCTTTCATTCTTTGATTTACTGATATTGAGCACAACAGCATCCAGCAATGGCGCAAGTACCTACCAGTTGTGATTTGCTTTCATTCTTTGATTTACTGATATTGAGCACAACGAATAATGTAACGTGACGATATTTCAACAGTTGTGATTTGCTTTCATTCTTTGATTTACTGATATTGAGCACAACCTTAAAGACAAGAATGGTGTACCCATTTTCGTTGTGATTTGCTTTCATTCTTTGATTTACTGATATTGAGCACAACTTGACTGGCGCAAAGGGCGACATCTTGGTAGTTGTGATTTGCTTTCATTCTTTGATTTACTGATATTGAGCACAACTGCGACGATGACGGCACCAATCTTCGTACAGTTGTGATTTGCTTTCATTCTTTGATTTACTGATATTGAGCACAACGGGACTGAAGGAAGTCGAGAAGCTGTTTGGGTTGTGATTTGCTTTCATTCTTTGATTTACTGATATTGAGCACAACTCACGGAACCAAAGGGGTATTGGGTGCCTCGTTGTGATTTGCTTTCATTCTTTGATTTACTGATATTGAGCACAACGTGGCTTTTCGGGGGAGTGAATATCTAAATGTTGTGATTTGCTTTCATTCTTTGATTTACTGATATTGAGCACAACCGTCCATGGGTTGACCAGTACCTGATATTCGTTGTGATTTGCTTTCATTCTTTGATTTACTGATATTGAGCACAACCTGGACTGGCCGACAACGAACCCGTCCCCGGTTGTGATTTGCTTTCATTCTTTGATTTACTGATATTGAGCACAACAAGAAATCGCCGAGCAATACAGGGGTAAGGGTTGTGATTTGCTTTCATTCTTTGATTTACTGATATTGAGCACAACGCAGCGCTTATCAGTGATACCACTGGGCAGTTGTGATTTGCTTTCATTCTTTGATTTACTGATATTGAGCACAACAGCGAGGTGCTTCATCCACCATTTTGCGTAGTTGTGATTTGCTTTCATTCTTTGATTTACTGATATTGAGCACAACTATTCGGCGCAGTTACCAACCGTATCGGATGTTGTGATTTGCTTTCATTCTTTGATTTACTGATATTGAGCACAACAGTGAAAGTGGATATTGGTTCTTGTCGTATGTTGTGATTTGCTTTCATTCTTTGATTTACTGATATTGAGCACAACTAAAGAGAAAGTGGAGGAAACAGCCCGCAGTTGTGATTTGCTTTCATTCTTTGATTTACTGATATTGAGCACAACCTTTGATAAACGTTTCATCGTCAGGCACCAGTTGTGATTTGCTTTCATTCTTTGATTTACTGATATTGAGCACAACTAGCAGGGACTGGACTATCACGTATTCCGCGTTGTGATTTGCTTTCATTCTTTGATTTACTGATATTGAGCACAACTATAACTCCCGGTCGCTGCATATCTGCTACGTTGTGATTTGCTTTCATTCTTTGATTTACTGATATTGAGCACAACTTGCATCTTCTTAGTCGCAGCGCTATGCCGGTTGTGATTTGCTTTCATTCTTTGATTTACTGATATTGAGCACAACCAACCGTTTCAGCAACGCGCAACGGTCGTGGTTGTGATTTGCTTTCATTCTTTGATTTACTGATATTGAGCACAACGGGCATCCACGGAGACCCCGAGGGTACCCGGTTGTGATTTGCTTTCATTCTTTGATTTACTGATATTGAGCACAACGGGCATCCACGGAGACCCCGAGGGTACCCGGTTGTGATTTGCTTTCATTCTTTGATTTACTGATATTGAGCACAACAGGGGCGACGGCCGTTCACCCGCGAGCGCGGTTGTGATTTGCTTTCATTCTTTGATTTACTGATATTGAGCACAACACAAGTCGCGGACCGTGTTCACGCTTCAGAGTTGTGATTTGCTTTCATTCTTTGATTTACTGATATTGAGCACAACCAACACTGCCAATTGCAGGAAAACCCCCCGGTTGTGATTTGCTTTCATTCTTTGATTTACTGATATTGAGCACAACTTGCATCTGAATAGTCGCAGCGCTCTGCCGGTTGTGATTTGCTTTCATTCTTTGATTTACTGATATTGAGCACAACCGGTGGTGAACTTTGAGTTGTTCGTCTTGGGTTGTGATTTGCTTTCATTCTTTGATTTACTGATATTGAGCACAACCGGGGTAGTTGGCGGTGATTGCTCTGCGTAGTTGTGATTTGCTTTCATTCTTTGATTTACTGATATTGAGCACAACCCCGCGTAGCGGGGCATGGGGCGGGTGCCCGTTGTGATTTGCTTTCATTCTTTGATTTACTGATATTGAGCACAACCTATCTCGTCTGTCACTGCGACGATCACTGGTTGTGATTTGCTTTCATTCTTTGATTTACTGATATTGAGCACAACCCCCACCCCTTAGGGCTACGCCCTGCAGGGGTTGTGATTTGCTTTCATTCTTTGATTTACTGATATTGAGCACAACACACGCTGCAGCGCAAACAGCAGGCCCCACGTTGTGATTTGCTTTCATTCTTTGATTTACTGATATTGAGCACAACGTTTGCGTGGTATTGTCTGCAGCGCAATGCGTTGTGATTTGCTTTCATTCTTTGATTTACTGATATTGAGCACAACAAATGGAAGCAAGCATATTACTGCACTGCGGTTGTGATTTGCTTTCATTCTTTGATTTACTGATATTGAGCACAACTTGAACGGTGTGCGTACGCCGCTTACTTTAGTTGTGATTTGCTTTCATTCTTTGATTTACTGATATTGAGCACAACAATGCCCGATAAATATGTCGCTAAGGTGATGTTGTGATTTGCTTTCATTCTTTGATTTACTGATATTGAGCACAACAGCGCAAGCAACAGGCACCGCGTAGGCAGGGTTGTGATTTGCTTTCATTCTTTGATTTACTGATATTGAGCACAACTTGCATCTTCTTAGTCGCAGCGCTCTGCCGGTTGTGATTTGCTTTCATTCTTTGATTTACTGATATTGAGCACAACAGCAAATCACGGATGTCAAAGGCGTTCGAAGTTGTGATTTGCTTTCATTCTTTGATTTACTGATATTGAGCACAACACAAGAATGTATGGCAAAGATTAAAACAGTGTTGTGATTTGCTTTCATTCTTTGATTTACTGATATTGAGCACAACACCCCACCCCACACCGCTACCCCCACCCCTGTTGTGATTTGCTTTCATTCTTTGATTTACTGATATTGAGCACAACATTCCTGCGTATCGTAGTTGAAGTACCTGGGTTGTGATTTGCTTTCATTCTTTGATTTACTGATATTGAGCACAACAAAACAAGAGGTTGAACGAAATACAATCAAGTTGTGATTTGCTTTCATTCTTTGATTTACTGATATTGAGCACAACTTACCGGAAGCAACGAAATAGAGAGAGCTGTTGTGATTTGCTTTCATTCTTTGATTTACTGATATTGAGCACAACTGCCTGACTTGTAATTAAGTACTATTGCGTGTTGTGATTTGCTTTCATTCTTTGATTTACTGATATTGAGCACAACTCACAGGAGGGAATTAGAAGCCTGGTTCATGTTGTGATTTGCTTTCATTCTTTGATTTACTGATATTGAGCACAACTTCATATCTATTTTATCTATCCCCCTTAATGTTGTGATTTGCTTTCATTCTTTGATTTACTGATATTGAGCACAACATGCAGCAACTGGTTAAGCTATACACACCTGTTGTGATTTGCTTTCATTCTTTGATTTACTGATATTGAGCACAACGAGGTCAAGACGCGCTACTTGCTCATGCATGTTGTGATTTGCTTTCATTCTTTGATTTACTGATATTGAGCACAACGCAAGCCCTTCGGCAATTAAGTTCTTTACAGTTGTGATTTGCTTTCATTCTTTGATTTACTGATATTGAGCACAACTACGTACCTGACAATCCAAAAGGCGCTGGAGTTGTGATTTGCTTTCATTCTTTGATTTACTGATATTGAGCACAACACCCCAATTATACTTGGGTAATGATAGACTGTTGTGATTTGCTTTCATTCTTTGATTTACTGATATTGAGCACAACGATACGTGGGCTAAGGTGGTCAACCGCGTGGTTGTGATTTGCTTTCATTCTTTGATTTACTGATATTGAGCACAACGAAAGTTTAAACAAGCCGTTGACCATGGAGTTGTGATTTGCTTTCATTCTTTGATTTACTGATATTGAGCACAACTAACGGCGGGGAAATCACCGAAGGCATAGAGTTGTGATTTGCTTTCATTCTTTGATTTACTGATATTGAGCACAACATGCAGCAACTGGTTAAGCTATACACACCTGTTGTGATTTGCTTTCATTCTTTGATTTACTGATATTGAGCACAACCTGCCTAGATGAAATCTATTCGATCAAGCAGTTGTGATTTGCTTTCATTCTTTGATTTACTGATATTGAGCACAACGCAATGGAACAGGCTTAAGGCAGCAGCAGAGTTGTGATTTGCTTTCATTCTTTGATTTACTGATATTGAGCACAACCGGCCGCTGCCTTGTGGTGGAGTTGCCGGAGTTGTGATTTGCTTTCATTCTTTGATTTACTGATATTGAGCACAACCATGGACGGATGAAGAGATATCAACGCTTAGTTGTGATTTGCTTTCATTCTTTGATTTACTGATATTGAGCACAACCACCCATCCGTTGATAGTAAGGATGCCAATGTTGTGATTTGCTTTCATTCTTTGATTTACTGATATTGAGCACAACCAAGGCCGTGATGGCAGACGTGGAAGCCATGTTGTGATTTGCTTTCATTCTTTGATTTACTGATATTGAGCACAACGAGATAAACAAACAGTACCTTTTAACGGGAGTTGTGATTTGCTTTCATTCTTTGATTTACTGATATTGAGCACAACGCTTTTGGATTTTTCGTTGTTTTTCGCCTTGTTGTGATTTGCTTTCATTCTTTGATTTACTGATATTGAGCACAACTTTTACCCATCGGTAAATCACGATATCCTGTTGTGATTTGCTTTCATTCTTTGATTTACTGATATTGAGCACAACTATCAATTTTGCGGCGCGGGCGGCAGTAGTGTTGTGATTTGCTTTCATTCTTTGATTTACTGATATTGAGCACAACGTGCCACCGGCGCCGCCATGATGTCTTTATGTTGTGATTTGCTTTCATTCTTTGATTTACTGATATTGAGCACAACCGGTTCGCTGGAATAACCAACATCGCGTCTGTTGTGATTTGCTTTCATTCTTTGATTTACTGATATTGAGCACAACGTGTGCGACTGGTGGGTGGGGTGGTGGATTGTTGTGATTTGCTTTCATTCTTTGATTTACTGATATTGAGCACAACGAGGCCCGAGGGTACCCGCGTAGCGGGGCAGTTGTGATTTGCTTTCATTCTTTGATTTACTGATATTGAGCACAACCGCCCCGCAGGGTAGGGTATACGCGGTTTTGTTGTGATTTGCTTTCATTCTTTGATTTACTGATATTGAGCACAACATTGCGAAGATATCGCCATGGAAGAGCCTGGTTGTGATTTGCTTTCATTCTTTGATTTACTGATATTGAGCACAACTATCTGGTGAAGTACGTGAGTAAAGAGTATGTTGTGATTTGCTTTCATTCTTTGATTTACTGATATTGAGCACAACGCCACTGCTATTTGAGGGTAAATCCCCGCCGTTGTGATTTGCTTTCATTCTTTGATTTACTGATATTGAGCACAACCCGCTTGCGTGTAGGGCAGTAAGTTAGAAAGTTGTGATTTGCTTTCATTCTTTGATTTACTGATATTGAGCACAACATGAAGAGAAATTGCTCGACATGATGGCTAGTTGTGATTTGCTTTCATTCTTTGATTTACTGATATTGAGCACAACGGTGAACTTATGTTCATACGGTGGGCCAAGTTGTGATTTGCTTTCATTCTTTGATTTACTGATATTGAGCACAACCATTCATAGCGTTAACAAAATAAATGACCTGTTGTGATTTGCTTTCATTCTTTGATTTACTGATATTGAGCACAACATTAATCAGCATGGGTTGCTAGATGCTTTTGTTGTGATTTGCTTTCATTCTTTGATTTACTGATATTGAGCACAACACACCGGTCAATCCCCAAACGAGCTACCAAGTTGTGATTTGCTTTCATTCTTTGATTTACTGATATTGAGCACAACACCATGTGACTACTGAATTGTTTTTGCCGTGTTGTGATTTGCTTTCATTCTTTGATTTACTGATATTGAGCACAACTACAGCACGCGTTTCGGCTCAGCTGCAAACGTTGTGATTTGCTTTCATTCTTTGATTTACTGATATTGAGCACAACAGTCGAGGGGAATGTACAAGCCACAAACGAGTTGTGATTTGCTTTCATTCTTTGATTTACTGATATTGAGCACAACACACCATGCGTCACGATCCGCACGACCGCTGTTGTGATTTGCTTTCATTCTTTGATTTACTGATATTGAGCACAACCAACTGCCGCTTTGCGATAAAATCCCCAAGGTTGTGATTTGCTTTCATTCTTTGATTTACTGATATTGAGCACAACCCTACACCGTGTTTACCATCCATGAACCTAGTTGTGATTTGCTTTCATTCTTTGATTTACTGATATTGAGCACAACCCTGAACAAAATCCGCCATAGCTTTCCGGAGTTGTGATTTGCTTTCATTCTTTGATTTACTGATATTGAGCACAACATAACTGTTTCATCGTGTTTTGAGATTGTAGTTGTGATTTGCTTTCATTCTTTGATTTACTGATATTGAGCACAACCCACGGTGATATCGGGCATGGATGTGGCCAGTTGTGATTTGCTTTCATTCTTTGATTTACTGATATTGAGCACAACCATGAAGCGGCTGGCGGTAATCCTGCGGGGGTTGTGATTTGCTTTCATTCTTTGATTTACTGATATTGAGCACAACCGCTGGGTAGTTCATCGTGTTGTCTTGGTAGTTGTGATTTGCTTTCATTCTTTGATTTACTGATATTGAGCACAACGGCATCGAGGTGGAAGAGGTTAAGGCGGCAGTTGTGATTTGCTTTCATTCTTTGATTTACTGATATTGAGCACAACACCTTTGGACAAACAAGATGGTCATCACCAGTTGTGATTTGCTTTCATTCTTTGATTTACTGATATTGAGCACAACTACTGCACCTTCCCAGCTCCGCCGGAGTGAGTTGTGATTTGCTTTCATTCTTTGATTTACTGATATTGAGCACAACATGAAGGAGAAAACACCAATCAGTTATTAGTTGTGATTTGCTTTCATTCTTTGATTTACTGATATTGAGCACAACCCGCTACGCGGGTGCCCTCGGGCCTCCGTGGTTGTGATTTGCTTTCATTCTTTGATTTACTGATATTGAGCACAACTCGATAATGACATGGGAAAGACCAGGAAAGTTGTGATTTGCTTTCATTCTTTGATTTACTGATATTGAGCACAACCTTAAATGTTACGGAAACAGCGATTCCGGGTTGTGATTTGCTTTCATTCTTTGATTTACTGATATTGAGCACAACGTGAACTCCTGCTGAAAAAGTGGCAGGCGAGTTGTGATTTGCTTTCATTCTTTGATTTACTGATATTGAGCACAACTTACTTACCAAACGGTTCGGTTGTGTTTGGTTGTGATTTGCTTTCATTCTTTGATTTACTGATATTGAGCACAACACGAGCGGATGCGTGACCACGGGGAGCAAGGTTGTGATTTGCTTTCATTCTTTGATTTACTGATATTGAGCACAACTTGGGCTGGATGGAGGCTATTTACCGAGATGTTGTGATTTGCTTTCATTCTTTGATTTACTGATATTGAGCACAACGATGTTATTACCTACACCAATAATTCCGTAGTTGTGATTTGCTTTCATTCTTTGATTTACTGATATTGAGCACAACACGGAAACGCCGGAATTGTTCGACGACGCCGTTGTGATTTGCTTTCATTCTTTGATTTACTGATATTGAGCACAACCCTAACCAATTTTAAACCCGCCTCAATCATGTTGTGATTTGCTTTCATTCTTTGATTTACTGATATTGAGCACAACTGGATTTGACGACGGCGTTACCGTCCCGGCGTTGTGATTTGCTTTCATTCTTTGATTTACTGATATTGAGCACAACCAATTGCGCATAAGGGCAAATGCGGCGGGGGTTGTGATTTGCTTTCATTCTTTGATTTACTGATATTGAGCACAACGCCAAGGCTCAACGGGAATTGGCATTTGCGGTTGTGATTTGCTTTCATTCTTTGATTTACTGATATTGAGCACAACGTTGTTATGAACATTTATCGCATAAATGCCGTTGTGATTTGCTTTCATTCTTTGATTTACTGATATTGAGCACAACATACCTAAGGTTATTTCAATGGAAATCAGTAGATTGATTCGAAATTTAGAAATAAAAAATCCAAGCCAAACCAGCTTGGATTTTTTATTGGTTAATCAGTTTTCCTCATTCAACTCTATACCTGCCACTGCTCCTTTTGTTACAAAACGCAATGTGTGGAAAACTTTTTATAAATATTTCTTCACTTATACCACCGTATCCGCCCGACCAACTACAGGTTTGATTCCTGAAGATTATTTTTATAGTTCTGTGGGTATAGGTCTTTCAGGTTT
>NZ_JBHEUZ010000034.1:0-22785 GCF_041925275.1 Parapedobacter sp. 2B3
CGAATCAAAGTTAAGTAAGCCTAAAAAGAGGCAACGCGCTGCCCTGGATGACGATTTCCGAAGCAGCCTGCTCGCCGCGTATTTTTAAAAGCGATTTCCCTGGCCGTTCTTTCCGATGTTTGCAACATTCCCGGTTAAAATCATATCTTTAACGTCTTGTTACATATTTTAGCTTTGCACCATAAAATCACCACGTTCACATGGTATCGGAAAATCGATTGATAGGGGCTGTTTCAATGATAATTAACCTGGTATGGCTTGCCGCCTGTAACCAACCGCGACAAGAAGCGCAAACCGCGGATGTCTTCGATGCCGATAGCATGGCCACGTGCGTCTCGCACGGGATCCCTTCCCGTGCCGCCGCGATTGCAGAATCTGAAAGCAAACATGCCTTTCTCGGTGCCGATGACGCCCACATGGTTTATATCCAAGGAGGGACCTTCCGCATGGGGACAACGGATTTTGCCGATACGCACCCCCTGCACGAAGTAACGGTGGATGGCTTTTGGATGGATGAGCACGAAGTGACCATTGCGCAATTCGCCCGTTTTGTAACCGCAACCGGTTACCAGACCGTCGCAGAGCGCCCGTTGGACCCCAAAGACTTTCCCAATGTGCCGCTCGATGCTTTACAGCCCGGCTCGGCTGTGTTTGCACCGCCAAACCAAGCCGTAAACCTGAATAACCACCTGCAATGGTGGCGGTATGTGGTAGGGGCAAATTGGAGGCATCCCGAAGGCCCCGGAAGCGACATCCAAGGCCGTGGCAATGAACCGGTAGTGCACATAGCCTATGAAGATGCGGCAGCTTTCGCCAAATGGGCCGGCAAACGGCTCCCTACCGAGGCGGAATGGGAGTATGCCGCCCGTGCCGGGCACTCAGACACCAAATATTATTGGGGCAACGAGTTAAAGCCGCAGGGTCAATGGACCGCCAACGTATACCAGGGAAACTTCCCGGTAGAAGATAGGGGTGAAGACGGCTACAAAGGAGCGGCCCCTGTCAAATCGTATCCGGCCAATGCATGGGGATTGTATGATATGGACGGAAATGTATGGGAGTGGTGCGCTGACTATTACCGGCCGGATTATTATGAAAACAGCCCGGCCCGAAACCCGAAGGGGCCCGCGGACAGCTTCGATCCCACCGAACCCGGAACCGTGAAGCGCGTGCAACGCGGTGGGTCTTTCCTATGTAATGAACAGTATTGTGAACGTTATATTGCTGGCAGCCGGGGAAAAGGAGAGATCAGCAGCGGCAGCAACAACCTCGGGTTCCGGTGCGTGAGCGATCAGCCGGCCCCAGGTAGTGATTAACTCAAAATAACCGGTTATTCACCGGTGTGATCGCCACATTCCGCCAGTTGGAAAAACCGGCTGATGTGTTGGAATTGCCCGCTTAACCCCACCGTGGCGCCGAACACCAAGAGTACGGGGCCGGTATTGTCTATCCCCTTTTCTTCTGCCACCTCCACTATCGTGTTAACAATCCCAACAGCTACCTTCTCATTCGCCATAGATCCGTTCTGGATAACGGCTACCGGCAGCCTTCCCTTTCCTTCGGCTTGATAAAGGGCGACGATTTCACCTAATTTGTCGAAACCCAATAAGACCACGACCGTGGCGCGGCTCCGTGCAGCATCTTTTAACTCTTCCGAAAGGTTGCCCGCCTCGTCCGACCCACCCAGAATCCAAAGGCTATCGCTCAAACCACGATGGGTAACCGGGATACCCTGGAGCCCCGGAACGGAAATGGCACTCGAAATCCCCGGAACGACCGTCGCCTCGATACTATACGATGCGGCGTAATCAAGTTCTTCATAACCACGGCCGAAAACGAACAGATCCCCGCCCTTCAGCCGTACCACATGGCCGAAATTCAAGGCATAATCAACCATCAGCTGGTTCACAACGTCTTGGGAAAAGTTCTCGTCGCCCGAGGGGTTCCCTACGTATACCTTGATCGCTTCCGAAGGGGCATAAGCCAGCAGCCGCTCGTCAACCAATGCGTCGTAAAGAATCACATTCGCCGTTTTCAACGCCTTGATCCCTTTCAAGCTAATTAAGTCCGGGTCTCCGGGGCCTGCACCCACCAGTGTGATCCTAGGATCTATATATTGTTTCTTTACAAAAGCCTGTGTCATATCTCCGATAAGCTAGTATACCCAATAATATAATGTTGTCGGCAAATATACACAATGTCTACCTTTTTTGTAGTTATTTTATGTCAAACCAGCAGCGCTTATTTATAATTATCTGATTATTAATTCAATATGTTTTAAAAGAAATGCACTTATCATTCGTCAGCCTATCAAACAGCCCGACAATTTAGTATATCAATTGTACTACCCAAAAACTCAATTATTCTTGCAACAGCCCCCATCTACTGATCAAACTGTTATCTTTACTGCTTTTATAAACCCTTTCGCTATGGAATACCGCAACAGTAATACGTTCATACGGCCCACCTGGCTCCTGGCGCTCCTAGCCATGGCCGCTTGTGGCACACCCAACGGCCAATTGCAGAACGAACCGGAGCCCTATGGGCCCGTCCCAACGGCCGCGCAATTGAATTGGCACGAAATGGAACTGTATTGCCTTATCCATTTCACACCCACCACTTTTCAAAACAAGGAATGGGGCTTCGGCGATGCACCGGCCAATTCGTTCAACCCGCTACATTTCGATCCAGACCAGATTGCCAAAGCAGCGAAATCCGCGGGTTTCAACGGGCTCATATCGGTGGCAAAGCACCATGATGGGTTTTGCCTATGGCCCACCAAAACCACCGACTATAACATTTCGCACAGCCCCTGGCGTAACGGGCGAGGAGACATGGTGAAGGAGTTTATGGAGGCCACCCGCAAATACGGGATGCAGTTTGGCGTCTATGTATCGGCTTGGGACCGCCATGATGCCGAGTATGGCAATGAAAAATATGCCGAGGCATATCGCGAACAATTACGTGAACTTTATCACGGTTACGGCGACCTGTTTACCAGCTGGCACGATGGTGCAAACGGAGGCGACGGATACTATGGTGGAGCCAATGAGATGCGGCGCATCGATCGCTCCACCTACTACCAATGGGAAGAAAAAACATGGTCCATTACCCGCGACATGCAGCCCGGCGCCGTCATTTTCAGTGATATCGGCCCCGATACCCGTTGGGTGGGCAATGAAAAGGGCATCGCCCCCGAAACCTCCTGGGCTACATTCACGCCCATTGGCCCGGGTGGCGGAAAGGCTGCCCCCGGCCATGTGGATGATCGGTTTTTGGGCAGTGGCCAGCGCGACGGCAGACACTGGATTCCCGCAGAATGCGATGTCCCGCTTCGGCCCGGCTGGTTCTACCATCCCGAGCAGGACCATCAGGTAAAGACCCCGGACCAGCTTTTCGACCTCTACCTCAAAAGCGTAGGGCGTGGGGCCGCGCTGAACCTCGGGCTTGCGCCCA
Organism: Parapedobacter sp. 2B3; assembly: GCF_041925275.1. Lineage (NCBI taxonomy): Bacteria > Pseudomonadati > Bacteroidota > Sphingobacteriia > Sphingobacteriales > Sphingobacteriaceae > Parapedobacter > Parapedobacter sp. 2B3. The sequence goes on from NZ_JBHEUZ010000034.1 coordinate 3,457, forward strand.
ACACGGAGGGGCTTCTCCACCCCGCCGATGTGGCTTCGCTTGCGGGCTTTGGCAAAAAACTAACCGAGACGTTCGCTACCAACCTGGCCGCCGATGCCAAATTCGAGGCATCAAACGTCCGCAATGGCCATACTGACCATTTTGGTCCAAACAACCTGCTTGATGACGACCGTTACAGTTACTGGGCTACCGATGACGGGGAGACATCGCCCCAATTGGTAGTCGAACTTGGAACCGGGAAGACCTTTGACCTCATCCGCCTCCGCGAAAATATCAAGCTCGGACAGCGGCTGGACAGCGTGCTCGTGGACAGTTGGGAGGGAGGGACGTGGACACCGCTCGCCCGTGCGACCAGCATCGGGTCCAGCCGAATTATCCCATTGGAAAAACCGATAACGACCCAGCGCCTTCGGCTACGCTTATTTGCACCGGTCCCCGTGGCATTGAGCGATTTCGGCCTATTCAAAGTGGCCGCTTCCAGCTACGTGTATGACGGGGCCGAGCGAAACCATGTCGACCGAGCAGATTGGCAGCTCATAAACAATGGGTTCGAAGGGGGAGACCCTGCATTGGCCATCGATGGCCGAGACGACACATTTTGGCTAACCGCAGATACGGACCTGCCGCAGCAAGTTACCATCGATATGGGGCATACGCATACCCTTACCGGTTTCAGCTACCTCCCCAGGCAAGACGGCGATGCAACGGGGCTAGTAAGCCGATACACCTTCGCCACCAGCAGTGACGGCGACGCATGGAAAACCATCGCTACGGGTGAGTTTTCAAATATCGTTGCCAATCCCATCACGCAATATGTAGCTTTTGACGGCGGGGCGAAAGCACGGTACTTCCGATTTACCGTCCATGCAACCGCGAACGCGGCAGGTAAACGGTCACCCGTATCCATTGCCGAATTCAATATACATAACGACTAACCGGAGAGTGACTTAACAAGCCGAACCATGAAAAGAACCGCTTGCTTCGCATTATGTTGCACCCTACTCTTGACCACCCAGGCGCAACAACCTTTACAACTGTGGTATGACAGGCCCGCCACCGTATGGGAAGAAACCCTACCCTTAGGCAACGGCCGTTTGGGCATGATGCCCGATGGCGGCCTTGTCAATGAAAAAGTCGTGTTAAATGACATCACCCTTTGGTCCGGTAGCGAGCAGGACCCGAACCATTACGAAGCGCATGAAAATCTCGGCCTTATCCAGCAGCTGCTTCTCCAGGGCCGGAACGACGAAGCGGAACAGTTGGTAAATGCCAATTTCGTTTGCGTAGGGGAAGGCAGCGGCCATGGGAGGGGTGCCAACGTCCCCTACGGTTGTTTCCAGGCGTTGGGTGAGTTAACGATCCGTTATGAGCACCCGCAGGGCGAAGTGGAGCACTACCGGCGAACCCTCGATCTACCAACCGCTACTGCCGAAACCTCGTATTGGCAAGGCGGTGTGAACTTCCGCCGCGAATACTTCACGTCGTTCGATGGCGATGTCGGTATAATCCGGCTTTCTGCCGATGCCAAGGGCGCATTGGCTTTTTCGGTGTCACTGACCCGGGAAGAAAACGCCGAACTCCGATTCGTGGGCGACGAATTACAACTTTTCGGAGCGTTAAATGATGGCCATGGCGGTACCGGGATGCGTTACCTCGCCCGTATCCGCATCCAGCACACAGGGGGCGAGCTCGGCATTGACGGCACGGCATTGAAGCTCACCGGAGCGGACGAGGCGGTCCTTTATCTATCCGCCGCCACGGATTTCAGGGGAAACCCTTACGAGCAGCAGTCGGCCCGCTTGATGGAGGAAGCGTTGAAGACACCCTATAGCGTATTGAAAAAGAATCACCTCTCCAATTTTCAACAACTGTTCAGTAGGGTGTCATTGCAGATCGCCGGTCCAGAAACCACCGACATCCCCACAGACCGGCGGTTGAAAAGGTTCTTTGACAACCCGGCAAACGATAATGCACTCGCTGCGTTATATTTCCAATACGGGCGGTACCTCAGTATCTGCAGTACCCGCCCGGGCCTGTTGCCGCCCAATTTGCAGGGGCTCTGGGCACATCAAGTGCAAACCCCGTGGAACGGCGATTATCACCTCAACATCAACGCACAGATGAACCATTGGCCGGTGGAAGTCGGAAACCTGCCGGAGCTGCATGAACCTTTCATCGACATGATCAAATCCGTTGCCCGGGCGGGCAAGAATACCGCGAAGGCGTATTACAATGCGCCCGGATGGGTTTGTTATATGATGACCAATGTCTGGGGGTATTCCGCCCCGGGCGAGCAGGCCTCTTGGGGAGCCAGCACGGCCTCCGGTTGGCTGTGCAACCACCTTTGGGAGCACTACCTCTTTACCAAGGATGCCGCCTACCTGAAGGATGTGTATCCCGTGCTGCGTGACGCCGCCGTGTTTTACCACCACACATTGATAAGGGAACCCCGCAACGGCTGGCTGGTTACCGCACCTTCGGTTTCGCCGGAGAATGCATTCGTGCTGCCCAATGGCAAAAGAGCGAGCGTAGCCATGGGCCCCACGATCGACAACCAAATTGTACGGGAACTGTATAGCAACGTGATTGCAGCGGCGGATACCCTCGGGTTGCGGGATGCTTTCGTGGACACACTGGAGCATAGCCTGGCGCAGCTGCCCCCTCCGGTGCAGATAGGGAACGACGGCCGCATCATGGAATGGCTGGAGGAATATGGGGAACCGGAGCCTCAACACCGCCACGTGTCACACCTTTATGGCTTGTATCCCGCTGCATTTATCTCTCCACAAACCACGCCCGAATGGGCTTCAGCAGCACGGAAAACCCTAGGCATACGCGGAGACGGCGGCACCGGCTGGAGCAGGGCATGGAAAATCCTATTCTGGGCACGATTGCAGGATGGTGACCATGCCTTGGAAATCCTGCGGCAGTTATTGCAGCCGGCATTTGGCAATGAAACCACGTATGGAGGCGCCAGCGCAGGCACGTATCCAAATCTTTTCTGCGCCCACCCGCCTTTCCAGATCGATGGCAATTTCGGCGGGACGGCCGGCATCGCAGAAATGCTGTTGCAGAGCCATGCAGGGTTTATCCATTTGCTCCCCGCATTGCCAGCGGCATGGAAAGACGGGGAAGTGAAGGGGTTGAAAGCAAGGGGTAATTACACCGTAGACATCAAATGGCAAGACGGCACGGTGGTAAGCTACCGTGTACATTCACCCTCGGGCACGCCGGTGGACGTACTGGTAAACGGCAAACTCATAAAAACGGGGAACGTTGCCGGCTTATAATGCAGCGAGCAAATTTTTCCAACCCACCAGATCACCGATCATCCGCTCCAGCTCCGACGCAGCGACGCGCTCCTGCTCCATGCTGTCACGGTGGCGCAGCGTAACGGTATCATCTTCCAGCGATTGATAATCTACAGTGATGCAGAAGGGAGTGCCTATCGCGTCCTGTCTGCGGTAGCGTTTGCCTATAGAATCCTTCTCATCGTACTGCACATTGTAATCCATCTTCAACCGGTTGAGAATCTCCCTTGCTTTGTCGGGCAATCCATCTTTCTTTGTCAGCGGAAGTACCGCAGCCTTAACGGGCGCCAACGCAGGGTGGAAACGCAATACCGAACGGGAGTCCTTTTTGTCCTCCGTGCTCAAATCCTGCTCCTCAAAGGAATTACACAGTACCGTGAGGAATAGCCGATCCAGTCCTATGGACGTCTCAATTACATATGGCACATAATTCTGGTTGACCTCCGGATCAAAGTATTGCAGCTTTTTGCCCGAATATTTCTGGTGTTGGGTCAAGTCAAAGTCCGTACGCGAGTGGATGCCTTCCACTTCTTTAAACCCGAACGGAAACTCATATTCGATGTCTACTGCTGCGTTGGCATAGTGTGCCAGCTTCACGTGGTCGTGATAACGGTATTTGGCACCGTCTCCTCCCAAAGCCAGGTGCCATTTGAGGCGCGTTTCCTTCCATTTGCTGTACCATTCGAGCTCGGTGCCGGGTCGCACGAAGAACTGCAGTTCCATTTGCTCAAATTCGCGCATGCGCATGATGAACTGGCGGGCAATGACTTCGTTGCGAAAGGCTTTCCCGATCTGGGCAATACCAAAGGGAACCTTCATCCGGCCGCTCTTCTGTACGTTCAGAAAGTTGACAAAAATTCCCTGGGCGGTCTCTGGCCTCAGATAAACGGTCTCCGCACCTTCCGCCGAGGCACCCATTTGGGTGGAAAACATCAGATTGAACTGCCGTACCTCGGTCCAGTTCCTGGTGCCCGATAGGGGGCACACAATATCGTGTTCCTCGATGATGGCTTTCAGGCGGGGCAGGTCGTCGTCATTCAGTGCCGCGTCGAGGTCGGCCTGCAGTTGCTGGGCTTTCTCGGTTTTCCCGTCGGTCTCGTAACGGGCAATTTTATCTTCGATCAGCTGGTCTGCACGGTAGCGCTTTTTCGAATCCTTGTTGTCTATCATGGGGTCGTTGAACCCGTCCACGTGCCCGGAGGCTTTCCATGTGGTAGGATGCATGAAGATGGCGGCATCGATACCCACGATATTCTCGTGGAGCTGCACCATGGCTTTCCACCAATATGATTTGAGGTTGTTTTTTAGTTCCGCCCCCAATTGGCCGTAATCATAGACCGCGCTAAGGCCGTCATATATCTCGCTCGAAGGGAATACAAAGCCGTACTCCTTGGCATGCGAAACCACGTTTTTAAAGAAATCGTCCGTCTGTTTGCTCATAAGACGGCAAACATAGATAAAAAGCCGATGATATGCAAAAGCAAAACCTCCAGTGAAAGGTTTTGCTTATCCGGTCCTTTACCAGCACTCTACCGTTGTTCGGTGGCGTAGTCAACCAGTGCAAACAGGTATTGCACAGCGTTGTCAAAACCAGCGGGTGTCTGTGCCACAAATTCTCCCGAAACGGTATTCCCCTTGATGCCCTTGGATGTAAAATAGAAATCGCCCATGGAACCAAACATCTTGTGGAATGCGATATAACGATCCAACGATGCCAGCTGGTCAGGCGGGATCTGTGCCGACAGCTTCTTGGCGCTTAGCAGGCCCACAAACTTGTTCTTGGTGAGCATTTTGCGAGCATGGCCATCCAGTTTGCCACGGTATTGGTTGGAAGCAATAGCCTGTAACTGGTCTACGGACGTGCCGATGAATACAATCCCTTCCTTCCGGGTAAACAGCAGATCAAATGGCAGCCCGGCATTGACCAATTGGTAAACGCCGCTTTCTTCCATCAAATACCCTTTGCGCATGACATACGACATCACCCGGTTGTAAAAAGCCGCGTCATCCGATGAAAACATAAAGAGGAAATCGGGGATGGTTTCCATTTTCGTTTTCTCCACTTCCTGGTAGTTGTAATCGTCGTCATATTCATAGCTGGTGTAGGGAACCTCTTTCTCAGCAACGCCATTCAACACAAATAGCGCGTCGCCCTTGGCTACTTTCGCCAACGCTCCTTCATCTAGCATCAGCGACAGCAGCTCGGCTCCCAGATCAATATCATCGGCGTACTGAGAGAACATCCCGCCGTAGGTATCTTTCATTAAAGCCGGTAACTCTTCCAGGTAGGCTTTGCTATCCATGGCTATCGAAAAATAGCCGATGGCGTCGTCCGTGTTCAAGTACCTGAGAAACTTCCTGTTCAGCTTGCCCCCGTACATCCGTTTAAAGCTCTTGGCCATATGGTCATTGACTTCCATGGTCGACTTCAACTTGAACCCCTCCTTGTCGGCAAACAACCCCGCTTGGAGGCTCCCGTAATAACTGAATAATTTGTCGGGGGAACGGAAGTCCGCCAGCTCCGGTACCAGCGCGGTGTAGATGGATTCGAAACTCGGTATCCAAACCGATGCAAGCGCGTCCTTGCTTAAGCTCGCCAAGTACGAACGATTGGCCAAAACACTCTCCTCCACCATACCGCCAAACAATGCCGAGGCATGCGCCGCCGCCCATTCCGATTCGATCCGCTGTTTGATCGCTTGGTCCGCCGCATAGTACATATCGTAGGGGTTCCCGTCGTCTTCCAGCACCGTGTCCACCGAATAATCGTCATAACCATAGGCACCATAGGCCGCATCTGCTTCGATCAGTGTCGTATCAACTTCCCACACACCGTTCACGGTATCTCCTTCAATCGACCAATCATTAGCGTATGCACTGTCTGCTTCGGCCGCAGTATCATAATCATTACCGTAATAGTCATCATAGTTATAGTTCATGATGCCGTACCGTTCGGCAACCTCGGGCTGTTCAAAGTAGCTGCCAACGAGGTTGGCGCTGGAAATGACCAGCGCGCTATTGTCCCAGGCAAAAACGGTACTATCGCCCGAAACTTCCTTACGGAAACGCTTGTAGCTACCGAGGTCATCTACGTTTTCACCTTTGGCAAAATACCTTTCGAAGCTGCTTGCATCCGCGATAGGCAATAAGAAGTTGAAGTAGGTAACGCTGTCCGTAAGTTTCGCATAAAAATAGGCTGTACGGTCAAGTGCTATCCCAAAATCCGAGACCCCCTGAATACCCTCAAGCCCCGCTTCATCGGCCTTTTCCCGGATAGCCTGCCCTACGGTGGTTGCGTTAAATTCGTCCACACTTATCAGCTCAAAGAAATGATCCGTCCGGATATTCACCACGGCAAACGCATCGTGCGGTATTTTGCTTGCGAGGTCCTGCGCGTTTGCGACCGCGCTTATCAACATGCCTATGGCAACAAATAATCTGTTCATGTGTCAGTTAATCAATTGAATGTGGTTGGTAATGTCTTTTTTTCCCGCGATGAGATCCAGCACGGTGCTCTGCAGCATCACCGCCTTTCTTGACGCGGCGATTTTTGCGGATGTGTTGCTTTGCGTAGCTACAGGTTGGTCGAAACGGTAGATACTCGTATAAGTTGCCGATTTGAAAACCGCCTTATCCGCCTCTTTCAATTTGTCAAACTCCACCTTGGTTTTCGGTTCGTATACGTATTTCCTGGTGAACGTCCGGTCATTGCTGCTGTATGCATAAAACGAATTGCCGGAAGGTTTGAGCTTCATTTCTTCATAGATTCTATCAGAAATACGGTTCAGGTTATCCACATCGGCAAAAGAAAACCGGATGACCGCGATAAACTTATCGAAATCGACGGTTTGTGTCACATTCGATATGCCATCGATTTTTCCGAGTGCCGCCGACAACTCGGCCAAATGTTTCCGAACATCGGCCTTCGAAGGGACCTTATATCCGTTTACACTATCGAGCAGCATCACAGATACAAGCCTGGACTTGCTTTGGCTCAGATTGGCGGTAAATACCGCCACGCCCGAACCGTCGCCCTTAACGGTCACATCTTCTATGATCTGGAAGCACGAAACGAAAAAAACAAGCCCCGGTATTAATAAAATCAACCTTATTCTCGTCGTTGTCATGCTAATTTTCTTCTTGCGACGTAAGCGCATACACCGCGAAGGAAGCCAACCAATGTTCGCCCATATAGTCACCGCTGGCCACATGGGGCAATGCGGCCTGCAGATGCGTTCTTGCCACCCCGAGCAGCCGTTGCTCATTTGCACCGGCGTGGCGCGCGATACCATACAGGCACCATGCCCGGCTCAGGTTCAGGCCATCGAGGTGCACCAGTTTGCCATCGGTCCGGTCGCTCACCGTACCCGGCTCGAGGCTGAATGATTTTTTAAGCAGTTGGGGTAAAAACCTTTTTAACCACCGTTGATAGGCAGCCGCAGGAAGTATACGCCACATCAAATCAGCCTCTTCCAGGCAAGGACTTAAAAAGTCGGCCCCACCCGGCTCCCAGCTGAGCGGACACCCCTTGTCTTCCGCATAAAAGCGCAAGGCTGTTTTGCTGATCACATCAACGAGCCCGCTGTCGCCAACCTGTACGGCGTAATCATAGGCAAGACGCAGGCCAAACGCGAGGTTTGTATGTTCCCCCACGCGGACAGGGTAATTCATTTTCGGCAGATACGATTGGTAAGACTCGCTGATGAGGCTTGCAAGCGGTTGTAGGTTTTTCCCGAGCAACTTACCCAGCGGATCGTTCCATGACAACAGCTCTGCTTGCAACTGAAGCAACCAACCCCACCCATAGGTCCGTTCAAAGCTGCTGTTCAGCCCCCTAAATAGCGACACTTCAACCGCTATATTCTCCGCCGTAAGATTCCCGGCAAGTTTTTCCCTGATTTCCCTGCCTTCGGGAAGGTTGGGGAAGAGTTTGAGGAGCCGTACCAACATCCAGTGGCCGTGCACACTGCTATGCCAATCGAAACAACCGTAAAACGCCGGATGGTAATCGGCCGGGCTGCGCACAAACGTAGCGTCTTCAAAGACGATGCCCGTTTTGTAGGGATACGGCTGCTGCATGCAGTGGAGCGGCAATTGAGCAAGGTGGGAGGCCCCCATCAACGTGAGTGCCACCCGGTTGCCCGTTGTTTCATAATGAACAACGGGTTGGGCGTGGCCTGTTTCCAGGCAAACAAACGCCAAAAATAAAACTATAAAACTCCGCATGGTCATCATGTCTGCCGCAAAGATATGGCGATAAGGCCGAAAAGGGAATCCCTATTTCAAGGTATTTTCAACCGGCCCTTCTTCCTCCCGCTTATTCGCTTCGTAGATACGCACCGTGATCAAAAAATACGAAAGCAACAATGGTCCGTAGACAAGGCCCATCATACCGAACAGCGGAATCCCGATGATGACACCCACCACGGTGATAATCGGGTGGATATCGCCTACTTTTTTTGCGATGATCAGCCGCAGCACATTGTCGATGTTGATTACCACCACAAAGCCATATACCAGGAGGCCGATAGCCGCCAGGTTCTCACCCTGCGTAAATGCGAAAACCGCGGCAGGCACGAAAATGAGTGGCGGGCCCAACAGCGGAACAAAGGAGAGGATAGCGCAGATTACACCCCAAAACAGCGGATCTTCAAAACCGAATATCCAAAAGCCCAATGCCAGCGCACCTCCTTGTACCAGCGCTATGAACGTTTGACCGATTACATTGGAGTAGGTGATATTACGGAGCTCGTGGCCGAAACGCACCGCATTCTCTACTTTAAATGGTGAATAACGGAGTAAACCACGCTCAAAACTCCTGAAATTAACAAACAGGAAATATAGGAGAAAATACATGACGGTGATATCCAGGAATAGGCTCGCGGCGCCACTGAGCAAAGAAGTGAACATTCCGCCGAAATAAGTGGCGCTTTTCTCCAGCTGCTCTTGGAGGAGGTCTGGCTTACCCAACTTATCGCCCGCATATGCATTGATGGTATCTACCGTATTCTTTATCCACTCGGGGTTTTTTATCAGGCCCACTATCTTGTTGGTGAGCATCGTTCCTATGCCCAAAAACGGAAGGACGATAATCAAGAAAGACAAAACGATGATGACCACGGCCGCAATGGGTCGCCGCCATTTGAGCTTTTCCACCAGCCAGATGTTCATCGGCCTGAACATGGTATACATAACCATGGTACCCAAAAGCGCACCGATGATCCCACGCACGGCGAAAGCGATTACCAGGCCCAACAAAACCAACAGTACCAACGTAATGATATTACGTTCTTTCTGGGTGAAAACGGAGTAGGACATAAGCGATACGACTAATTTTTTTCCATTACAACGCCAAATCAGAAATTTGGTTTTCGCTTCTCCAGAAAAGCAGCGACCCCTTCTGTGAAGTCGGGCGTACCGAAACACCGGCCGAACTCCTCGATCTCCGTTTCGAAACCCTGGGCTGCATTCCCTACACCTGCATTGACGGCCCGGATTGCCGCGGCTACTGCGCTTGGTGAGCGAACGACGATACGCTTGAGGATGCCCTCTGCCTCGGCAAGCAATTCGTGGGGCGCAACGACGCGGTTCACCATGCCATAATCAAGTGCTTCGGTTGCCGTTATCATATCGCCCGTCAGGATCATTTCAAGCGCACGGCCACGGCCTACCAGCTGTGTAAGGCGCTGTGTGCCGCCATATCCCGGTATGAGCCCGAGCGAAACCTCCGGCAGGCCCAGTTTCGCCTGGCTAGCGGCCACCCGGATATGGCATGCCAATGCCAACTCCAGCCCGCCACCGAGGGCAAAGCCGTTGATTGCCGCCACAATGGGTTTCGTGGCATGGTGTATCACATCAAACACGCTTGCTTGCCCCGCTCGGGCCAGTTCCCGCCCTTGGTCGGCATTGAAAGAAGCGAACTCGCCGATATCCGCTCCCGCAACAAATGCTTTTTCACCCGAGCCAGTCAGCACGATACCCCTCACCGCCTCCGCAGCCAGCGCAGCAGCAATGGCATCACTCAGTTCTGCCAGGATGGCTTTGTTCAGCGCGTTCAATTTCTCTGCCCGGGCGATGGTAATGCGCCGGATGTATCCCGCGTCCTCAACAAGTAAATTCTGGTAAATCATGGCTAAAAGTCTACTTTCACACTAAAACGAAATCCGCCCCTGTCAACATCGGGATGGTTAAGATACGACAATCGCCTTACATATTCCACGCGCAATACATTCAAAATATTCTCCAGCCCCGCACTCGCCTCCATATACGGCCTCCGTCCCATCGTAAACGTTGTTCGGTTACCATCCCCGTCGGCAGGGAGCAAAAAAACCGAGGGGTTGTTCTCGGGCCGGTTCTCGGGTCGCACGTCGCCATACAGCGCCTTGAATCCAACCACTTCACGTATCTTCAACCGTTTCAGAAAAGGCACCTTATTCAAGAAGAATCCATGCGGCCGGTATTCCACGTGCAGCTTGACGTATTGGTCGTTCACAAACTCAAGGTCGTTCATCAGCGCATAGGCATCTTCCGCCAGCGCATAGGTCCGGCTCGCATAGGGAATGTCGAGCAGCGGAAAAGGCAGGGTGCCGAATAGGTAGCCCGAGGCTACGTTTACGTCAGCGAGCCCCAATTGGGAGAGGAATATACGTTTGGAAACATCCAGCCGCAGGGCGTGGTAGCGGTACTGTCCCCCAAAGGGCCCTTTGAGTCCCATATTATAGCGCAGGTTGAATATCGGGTACTCGTTGATGATGGGTGTGCGCTCCAGGTTCCGCTGAAAAAATGCTTCGTGGGGGGCCCACCTAAGATCAAAAACCAGCTCCGATGTACGCAGTCTGCGCACCGTATCGGGGTTATTGGCCGCCGTTATGAAAAAAAGGTTTGCGGTTGGATCCTGCCGTTGGGAAACAAAAGAGGACCGGAACATGAAATGGTTCCCCAGTTCCATCACGTGGCTGAGCTTCATCACGTCAAAATAGCTCCATTTATCCTGTTTGTCGCCACGGAATGAACGTACGAAGCTGTCGCCATTGCGAAAACCCAGCAACTGGCCGGGTTCCCGCGCGTCGTGCTGGTACGTGAGCTGTAGGTAGTGAGCCGGGTACACTCCGATCTTCCCCCGATTGAGCGTATGGGCCACACTGCCATAGAACTTCCATCGCCTGTCCGTGGTTCCGTAGGCGGTATAGGCTTCGGCATAGAGCTTGTCAGAAAATTCGCGGGTGGTGCGCCCACTTATCCGGATACGGCTCCCTTCCAGGGCGTTGAAGCTGTAGGCATGTTCCACCGGGCCAAACTCAATCGATCCCGCGTTGATATAGCTTTGCGAAAGCAAATAGCCCAGTTTCAATGTCTGCCTGAACGAGCGGTTATCCTGCAAGCTATCCAGGTTGGCATACGTCTTGGTCTCCACCGGGGTCAGTGCTATCGGCCGCGCACGGTCCCAATATGCAATAGGCCGCGCGTTGGCGCCGGCAACGGTCGCCATCTGCTGGCCGCCAAAAACTTCTGCCGGGATAACCGTATCCGTATCATAGCCGGAATATACGAGTGTCCGCTCGCCGAAGGCTCCGCCCTCACTGCCCTGCAATCCGAAGTTGATTCTCATGTCGGAATAAGCCGGTAGGTACACGCCATTGTCATGGCGATGGAACCGGAGCGTCCATGTAAGGTCATTCACCCAATTCAGGTTCGCTTGCTGGCCAATCCGCAGGTCGGCACGGCGTATACCGTAGTTCCCATCCAAGGTGATATGTAACCTGCCCGAGAAAAGCCGGTCTGTCTCATTCCTTGGCACAAACGTCAGTTCCACAAATGGACCTTCGGCCGTAGAGATGGTGTCCGTGATGAAAAACTTGTAGAATAATGGCGCCGCATCCGCCGTGGGGCTTAAGAAAGGCTTGTTTAAAATCAACACGTTGTTTTCATAGATATCCACGTCGGTGTAGATGAAATTGAAATACGTTTGGATATTCTCATTGTTGACGTACCGAGCATCGAGTTCGGTCTTTTTGTTCGCGGTGGTTACCGTTTTTGTCGCTTTCGGATAGTGGCTACGGTATTGTTTCGAGAGCTTTTCTTCCAAGTATATGGGCAAGAGCGAGCGGCCAGGCACCAAGGTCGTGTCTACATTCTCGAACGCAAAGCGATAGCCCCGCGTCAGTGCATTGTGGGTGACAACCTTGGGCACGTTGCTTACGGCCATCATGATTTTCTCATACGCATCGAAAGACACATAGTCAAAACGCGTCAACCGGTTCATGCCCTTGTGCTCGATGACCTTGCGGATGAGCTCCACTGCCGGGTTATCTTGGTTCCGGTACCTTCCTTTTCCGCTGACGACGACTTCCTCAAGTGCCCTGAAATCCTCCTCCAATTCAACGTCGATGGTTTGCACCCCATCCCGAGGCAACGGCCTCGTGGCACTCTTATATCCCAATGCCATGAATTGGATCTCGGTACCCCCGCCGGCAAGCACCAGCACATAATTTCCCAGGCTGTCGGTAGAGGTGCCCCTGTCGGTGTACAGCAACGATACCGTAACCCCGGCAATGCCCTCACCCGTGGCCGCATCTGTTACCCTTCCACGGATGGCCGGTTGCGCTACGAGCGACGAAAAGGCGGTCATACCCAGCAGCAGCAGCATTCCTTTCAAAGCGTTGGATCGTATTCTCATAGCAGCCCATTCCGTTTCGTACCTAACGAGTATAAACGTCCACAAGATACAATTTGTTGGGAAGTTTAGGAACTTTCGCTTGGGACCGGTTTTTCCGTCGTCTCTATAAAAATATAATATTTGCATTCAAGAATGATACATTTCGGATTTTATACTCGACAACGCTTTCGGACATTTGCCGTATAAAACATGCTATGATGGAAACACAAGCAACCATAAATTATAGTCGGATCGCCGAAGCGATCGATTATATCAAAGAAAACTTTAGGTCACAACCCCGTATGGACGAAATCGCCGAGAAGATACATCTAAGCCCGTCACACTTCAAACGGCTATTTACCGAGTGGGCCGGCACAAGCCCGAAAAGGTTTCTGCAATATACCAGTGTTGAACACGCGAAGAAAATCCTAAAAGACGAACAGGCCACGCTATTTGATACCGCTTTCGAAACGGGGCTTTCCAGTACGAGCCGGTTGCACGATATGTTTATCAACATCGAGGGAATGACACCTGCCGAATACAAAAACGGAGGTAAAAACCTTGCTATCAATTACAGTTTTGCGGAAAGCCCTTTTGGTTCTTTAATCGTTGCCGCTACCGAAAAAGGCGTTTGCTATATGGCATTTGAAGACGATGAAGGAAAGGCGTTGGACCATCTGACAGCAAAATTTCCAAATGCCGTATTCCGAAGGAAACTCGACTTACTGCAACAAAACGCACTATTCATTTTCCAAAGCGATTGGAGCAAGTTGGGTGAAATAAAACTGCACCTGAAAGGAACCGATTTCCAGTTGAAGGTTTGGGAAAGTCTGTTGAAAATCCCGATGGGCAAATTATCCACCTATGGCAATATAGCCGGGCAAATCGGAAAGCCGAAGGCTTCGCGGGCCGTGGGGACGGCCATAGGGAGCAATCCCGTTGCTTTCCTCATTCCTTGTCACCGCGTTATCCAATCGTCGGGAGCATTCGGCGGCTACATTTGGGGAACAACGCGGAAAACAGCCATTATCGGTTGGGAAGGAGCAAAAAACTATGCATCATTCTGAAATCGCAGACAACGATTTACGAAGCAAGATCCGCGGGCGGGAAATCCGTTTTGGCGGGAACCGCAGACTGAAAATATATGGCTTGTTGGATTGTGCTCCCGGCAAGCGAATGAAAAGGGAAAACCGGGTTTTCTTTGCATCAGCGCAGGAAGCCCAGCAAAATAATTATCGTCCGTGCGGACATTGTATGAAAGATGACTACAAAAAATGGAAAAATGGAAACTAAAAAATTGGCTTCCTTATGAGGGGACCGTAAATTACTACGGGAAATTGCTGGCCCAGAATCAAGCCGATTTTTATCTCGATAGATTATTGGAAACCATCGAATGGCGGAATGATGAAGCCGTTATTTTCGGTAAGAAGATCATTACCAAACGGAAAGTGGCTTGGTACGGCGAAAAGCCTTTTGGATACACCTATTCCAACACCACCAAATACGCTTTGCCCTGGACAAAAGAGCTCTTGGAACTCAAAAGCACCCTAGAAAAAGAAACGGGTGAGCGTTTTAATTCCTGTTTGCTCAACCTCTATCACGATGGGGACGAAGGGATGGCCTGGCATAGCGACGGAGAAGCCGACTTGAAGAAAGATGGAGCGATAGCCTCGTTGAGTCTGGGGGCTGAAAGAAAATTTGCTTTCAAGAACAAAAAGAGCAAAGAAAAAGTAGCACTCGTTTTGGAGCACGGCAGTCTATTGGTAATGAAAGACACCACGCAAACGCATTGGCTACATAGGCTTCCGCCGACAAAAAAAGTAACGACACCGAGGGTAAATTTAACGTTTAGGACGATTGTAGAGCGTGGGTAAGTCATTAAATAGGAAGCCAGACCAGAGAAGATTATCCTGTTCGAGCGGATGGGGCCTCTGTTGGATTTTCTCTGATGGTTTTGAAATTATGGATGTTGACGTAGTTGGACAAACCACGACTGAGTGACCCCTTTCTGTCAATTTCAAAATGACCCCATTTGTTATTGCGGGCCAGATGGTTATGTGCGGAATAAAATTCGGTGGAAAGGGGTCAGTATGTATGGTTTTTCCACTTATGTCAGTGAAACAGATATGGACACGGCAGAAGTGCTGGATATACTCGGTATCTACCTGCTCGATGCGAGCGAAAATCCCGAACACCGGCAACAGGCGCTCGATTGGGCAATGGGAAACGAAAGGATCGCACAGGCGATCGTGTTCAGCGTGGAGGACTGGATCGAATTCCAGATCGACCGCCTCGACCGGCAACAGCAGTCCGGTCGGGGGATTTAGGTAGTTAATCCGAAAAATTTGTATATTTGGCTGAATTAATCCGAAAAATTTGTGTAAAAGCGGCCGGATCGGAGAGTTAAGGTAAAAAATTTGTAAAACCGGCACCATGGACAAGGACATCCCACTGCACCTCCAGGAGGTCATCTTCTCATCAAGCAACCCCGAAGTCAGCAGGACGATAGGGAAGCTGGAAAGATCGGGGAAGCTGAAAAAGATCGCCCCAAGGGTATATACGCCCAATCTGGAGGAAGACCCTGCGGAGATCGTACGGCGCAACCTGTTCAGGATCATCGGACAGCTTTATCCCGGCATACTGCTCAGCCACCGCTCGGCACTGGAATACAGGCCGACACAGACCGGGGACATCTTCCTGACCCACACGCACAACCGAAAGGTGGAACTGCCGGGGGTCACCCTCAACATCATGCGGGGGGCGGGAGCAACCGACGGTGACAACCTGTTTACCGACGGCCTCCACGTCTCCGGACAGGAACGCGCCCTGCTGGAAAACCTGCAGGAATCCCGCAAGGTCGGAGGGGAATCCAAGACCCTGCCATTGCCCGAAATCGAGGAAAAGCTTGACCAGATCGTCCGCGTCAAGGGCGAGGAAGGACTCAACGAACTGCGTGACCGGGCAAGGCAGATCGCCGGAATCCTCGGTATGGCAAAGGAATTCGGAAAACTCGACCGCATGGTCGGGGCGATCCTCTCCACCAAGCCCACCGACATCCTAAAATCCCCGGTCTCCATCGCCCGTGCGTTCGGGCATCCTTACGATCCGGCAAGGCTCGAGGTCTTCGAACGCCTGTTCGTGGAACTCCGGCAACGCGAATTCGCCGACCTGCCCGATGCGAACGACAGCCCACGGGCATTCCGCAATTTCGCCTTCTACGAAGCCTACTTCTCCAACTTTATAGAAGGGACACGCTTCGACGTGCAGGAAGCCCTGCGTATCATCGAGACCGGAAAGCCCCTGCCCGCAAGGGACGAGGACTCCCACGACGTGCTCGGCACCTACCAGATCGTGGCCAACAGGCAGGAGATGTCCACCACACCCGAAGATGCCGAGCAGCTCCTGCAGATGCTCCGCTACCGGCACAGGACGCTGATGCTTGCCCGGCCGGCCAAGAACCCCGGCGAATTCAAGGACAGGAACAACCGCGCGGGCGATACCGAGTTCGTCGACCATACCCTCGTCAGGGGTACGCTCATGCGGGGCTTCGACTTTTACCGCGCCCTCAAAGACCCCTTTGCCAAAGCAGCGTACATGATGTTCCTGGTCAGCGAGGTGCACCCCTTCCTGGACGGGAACGGCAGGCTCGCAAGGGTCATGATGAATGCCGAGCTGACTGCCGCAGGGCAGACGAAGATCATCATACCCACGGTCTACCGCGAGGATTACCTCGGTGCGCTCCGCCAGCTCACGCGCAGGCACGAGCCGGACACCTTTATCCGTATGCTCCAGAGGGCGCAGCGCTTCAGTGCCACCATTACCGGCAATGACATGGATGCCATGCAACAGGTACTCGAGGCGAGCAATGCCTTCAAGGAGGGCGACGAACATATCCTCCGCATCCCGGAGCCTCCCCGCAACCCGTGGGAACCCGACGATGACCGGCAGGACAACGGCCGGGGCATCCGGCGTTAGCTTGTACTGCTTGTGAGGATACGCTATTTTCCGGGAAACTTCTCCTTATAGATAAAGGTAATATCACTGGTCTGAATCGTGTCTTGGCTATGATTTAGCAAAGAAAGTTCAAACTTGATCTTTTTTCCCATCGGGGAATTTGATAATCCTGTCGATGTCTTCTGCCAGTACAATATCCCGAAAAGATCCAAATCTATCCCATATCATCTATATCGCCAAGCAGCGCATCCGGTTTCTGCTCTTTCCCGAGGGCATTACCTATAACAAGAAAACGGACGAATGTCGAACCCCAAGGATAAATTCTGTTTTTGCGTATGTTGCTTATTTTCAGCGAATTGCAAGCAATAAAAAAAGAGGCATACCAGAATTAGGACTGGATTTTGCCTCTTTTGCAACTTTGGTAGCAGTAACGGGAAATTATTAGAACACTTCATGGATATTCTTGAGCTTTTGGAGGACCTGTTGGGTGGATAGATGTCTCACATGAGCTTTTCTTTAACCCAGTATAATGGGATCTTCTCCTGCTCTAATCTCCAATTATTTATTTTCAAAAGTTCATAAAGCTGTTGCTCATGTTCTGTCAAATTAAGTTTTATCGAAATGCTGGTAGGCTTGCCTTTGTCTTCTTCAAAGAATTTTTCAAAAGTCGCTTTATCCATTAGCATACTTTTCGTATGAGGAAAATAGGACCGAAATTGGGACAAGATTTCAAACCCCTGTACATCTATATCACCCCAATAAAATAATTCGACATTCGAAAACCAATGTGTGTATTTAAGATTGTAAACACTATAACCACTTCCGAAAATAGCAATCGTCCCATCCATCTTGGGTAAAGTCAAAGTGGTATAAAGTGTTGTTTTGTTTTCCACCACCAATACTCTTTTAATCGGCAAATTCAATGTTTCAAATTGACTAACCGAAATAGCAATATCATCAATTCCCGAAAAGTATTTCTGGCTAATTCCCTTATCCAGTATTTTAAACCGGATGAACGGTTCACTGAATTTAAGATGAAATCTCTTTTCAAATTCTTTATACTCATTATTGATATGTCCTGTGAGTAGAATGTCTAGTAATTCCCGGATTACCCCCTTATTCCTTTCAATGAACTTTGTATGAACATTTATCGGCAATTCCCTGATGTACAGGTTGGGTTTAGGATTTTGTTTGAAATATCGACAGACTTTCATCAGGTTTCCCCATTTATTTTGGTTCTGAACAACTTTTAGGGGGTTTTTAACTGTCCATTCTTTTAATTCCTGAATCTCTGAATTGATCAGATTACAGTTGCACTTAAATTCTTCGTACTCCTTTACCTTACCAATAAATCTCAGAAAGTCTTGTAACGTATCAAACCTGATAGACTGGGGAATATCTTGTATACTATGCGACCGGCTTTTCACTTTTTGGGAAATAACGGTATAACCATATCCCTTCCTATCTTTCGCCTCTGACATCAAGTGAGCTATTTCCCTGCTCATCGTGGTAAAATCTTTGGAAAGCTTTTTATCTGAACGTAGGTTCAAGGGAAAGCTGTCCACTCCGAGAATACTATTCCTGAGAATGTCCGGATATATTCGCGAAGCCTTTTTTCTTATTTCATCAACTGTTATCATAGTTATTCCGCTACCTGTAAATATTGTTCCCGGTGTTCGCGCAATTGTTTAATAGGCATATCGTAAATTACGGAGTGGCGATTATCTTTCCGCTGAACGAAATGCACACGGGCGATATACGGTTCCACAATTGCAACCTCTTCGGCTTTTGCCGGAGAAACCACCATTACCTGTAAATGAAGCTGTTTACAGAGTTCCATAAGAAACTGTGCTTTTTCGTCATCTTGTTTGCTAAACGCTTCATCAACGCATATAAAACGAAATGAGTTGGTGTTGATACCCTCGCTGTGTATGCCAAACTGGTAGGCAATGGCAGACCCTAAAATAGTATAGGTAAGCTGGGCACCTTCGCCTCCTGATAGTTTGGCCGTTCCGGTGTAGCTCCTAAATATTCTGGACGGATCTTCCCGGTAATGTTCCACTGCCCGGAACTTTAGCCAATTTCGGACATCCAGCACTTCTTTTCTGGTATTTTCTTCGTTTGTAAGCTGATCGAGCAGCAGCTTTATCTTGTTAAAACTTTCTTCTAAAATATCGTAGTCCTTGGTTCGCTCAAATTCTACGATATTGGGTTTCCAGTCATTTAGTTTAATCTTGAAATCTTTTACCCTTGCAGAATAGTCTTTTTCTACGTGTAGCTTAATAAAAGTCGGCGGAGTCTTCTTAAAATTTATCTTTTCAAGAGACTTATTTGGAGATTTCGGTTATATTGACCACCGGATTTCGGAATAAAGTGACCACCTATTCCGGCGGAAATTGACCAGGGTAT
>NZ_JBHEUZ010000035.1:0-16887 GCF_041925275.1 Parapedobacter sp. 2B3
CATTAAAACAAGGGCTTAACTGATTTTATTTCAAATCATTAAGCCCTGTTTTTTTATATAGGCTGCGACTTTTAGGTAAACGGGTTTATCAAAAGCCCGCTATCGTTTAAAACATAAAAATCGATAACATGATGAAAAAAGCATTCTTACCTTTATTAGTTATTTCAATCTTGATGTTAGGCATACAGGAGTCTCATGCGCAGGCCCGTTACCGTACGGCGCTGGGTGTAGGGATTGATCTGGGCGATGGGCCGACGCTCGTTGGGCCACAGATCAAACATTTTTTTGACGGTGCCAATGCCGGAAATGCGCAAGTATTGTTTGGTAATAACGTGACGATTTTAGGGGCGGATTATTCGTACAACCAAGCGATCAGCGGCGCCAATGGCCTCACCTGGTACGTCGGTATCGGACCCCAGTTGGCATTTATAGACCGGGGGAATTGGTGGTTTGGTGACGACGATTGGGATGGTAACGAAACATTTTTCGCCCTTCGCCCTGCGGCGGGGTTGGAATTTAAGATCCCCTCGGCACCGTTGGCTTTCCATTTCGATTGGAAACCTTGGTGGAACCTGAGTAACAACAGCCACTTTGAACCTGCACGCTTTACACTGGGGTTCAAGTTTACGTTAAAATAAAAAGTACATTTACAAATTATGGAAAGAAAAGCAATTTTGTTGGTGGTAGCAATGGTTGCCGCCACCCAATTATTTGCACAGAAACGGGTCTCGCCCGGTATCCGGGCGGGCGTCAATGTGGCGACATTGAGCAACATCAATGCCGACTTCAAAACGGATTTTTATGCCGGGGGTATACTCAGTCTTCATCTGGGCCAACGGTATACGCTGCAGCCGGAATTGATCTATACGCGGCAAGGGGCCAATAACGTCACCTTTGTGAATGAGGAATCTGGCGAGCCCGGCGGCCAGGAAAACGTAACGATCCAATACCTTTCATTGGGGGTAGTCAACAAGTTCTACTTTGTCGACGGTTTCCATGCACTGATCGGCCCATCGCTCGACATGAAAATCGGCAAGAATTTTCCACGCATCGATTTTGACGACGATGATTACGGCGGTGTGGACCTGGGGATTTCCCTTGGACTTGGCTATACCCTGCCCATCGGGCTCACGATCGAGGGCCGTTTCAAAACGGGTATGTTGGATGCGTTCAATAACGACTATTTCCTGGGCTTGTTTGACGACCCGGATAAGATTTCCCTCAACCGCGTATTCCAGCTTGGATTGAGCTATTCGTTTTAACAGCTATTCGGCCGTATTTCGCAGGTTCCTTCCGGGGTTCACCCGTGGGGCAATTCGAAATACGGCTGTTCTTTTTACTTGTAGAAGACATAAAAAATAAGTAATTTTGCCCGGCAAATAGTAACCCCAAGAGATATTTGCCATGCAATTAGACCCCGAAAAATTCGTAGCTGAAGGCCTCACCTACGACGATGTGCTGTTAATTCCCGCCTACTCCGAAGTATTGCCCCGCGAGGTGGATACGTCTACGAACCTGACCAGAAATACACGATTGAATATACCGTTGGTGTCTGCGGCGATGGACACGGTAACGGGTGCCGATTTGGCCATTGCCATTGCCCAGGCCGGTGGATTGGGGATGTTGCACAAAAACATGACCATTGCCGACCAAGCGGCCGAAGTGCGCAAGGTAAAGCGCTCGGAAAGCGGCATGATCCAGGATCCGGTGACGCTTGGTGAAGCCGCCACGGTAGGGGATGCGTTCCAGATCATGAAAGAACACCGGATCGGGGGTATCCCGATCATCGATGGCAACGGCAAATTGGTAGGGATTGTAACCAACCGCGACCTCCGCTTCCAGAAAGACATGAAGCGTCCAATCACCGAGATGATGACGAAAGAGGGGTTGGTGGTGGCACCCATAGGTACCGATTTGATCAAGGCCGAAAACATCTTACAGAACCATAAGATAGAGAAACTGCCCGTGGTAGACGATAACCATATCCTGGTGGGTTTGATTACCTTCAAGGATATCCAGAAATACCGGCACTTTCCCAATGCCGCCAAGGATAGCCATGGCCGACTGCTCGTGGGGGCGGCAGTAGGTGTTACCGGCGATACCATGGAGCGCGTTGCCGCCTTGGTAAAGGCGGGTGTGGATGTGGTGACCATAGACACCGCACACGGACATTCCAAGGGGGTCATTGAAAAACTGAAGGAAGTAAAGGCTGCCTTCCCAGACCTGGAAGTCATCGTGGGCAATATTGCCACGGCCGAAGCCGCCGTTGCGCTGGCCGACGCCGGAGCCGACGCGGTGAAGGTCGGTATCGGCCCGGGCTCCATCTGCACTACGCGCATTATCGCAGGAGTGGGTGTTCCCCAACTTTACGCGGTCTATGAAGTTGCGCGTGCGCTCCGCGGCCGGGGCGTCCCCGTTATCGCCGATGGTGGCATCAAGCAGACGGGCGATATCGCCAAGGCAATCGCCGCCGGCGCGGATACGGTCATGGCCGGGTCGCTCTTTGCCGGTGTGGAAGAGGCTCCCGGCGAGACCATCATCTACGAAGGGCGTAAATTCAAATCGTACCGCGGCATGGGTTCCGTAGAAGCGATGGAGAAGGGGTCGAAAGACCGCTATTTCCAGGATGTCGAAGATGACATCAAGAAACTGGTGCCCGAAGGTATCGTGGGCCGCGTGGCGTACAAAGGTACGCTGGCAGAAGTGGTGTACCAATACGTAGGGGGGCTCCGGGCCAGCATGGGGTATTGCGGCGCGCCGACCATCAAGGCACTGCAAGGTGCCCGTTTCGTTAAAATTACCGGCGCGGGCTTGCGCGAAAGCCATCCGCACAATATCACCATCACTAAAGAGGCACCGAATTACCACAGCAGGCCTTAGGCCTGCATTAGCTGAGTTCGTCCATGAGCCGGTGGATGATGGCCATACCTTGGTCGATCGTCTCCGGCTCGATGACCAGTGCGGGCCTGAACCGTATGGAGCGATTGCCGCAACCAAGAAAGAGCGCGCCGTGGGCCAGGCCCTTTTCCAGAAACGCATTCCGGAACGCGGTGTCGGGCAAATCGAAGGCACAAAGCAAACCGCTGCCCCTTACATTGGATATCGCCCCGTAGCGGGCCGACAGCTCATGCAAACAACGTTGCATGTAGCCACCCGTTTCGGCTACGTGTGCCAGCAAGCGGTCTTCCTCGATGATTTCAAGAATCTTGGTCGCGCGGACCATGTCTGCCAAACTGCCACCCCACGTGGAGTTAATCCGGGACGGTACGCGGAAAACGTTGGTATCGATTTCGTCCACGCGCTTACCCGCCAATATACCGCATACCTGCATTTTCTTTCCGAAAGCGACGAGATCCGGCCGTGCCCGTTCGCCGAAGTGTTCGTGGCACCAGAATTTGCCCGTAAGGCCCACGCCGGTTTGGACCTCATCATACACCAATAGCGCGTCATTTTCATCGGCCAGCACGCGCAGATGCTCCATGAATCCGGCACGGAAATGGTTGTCGCCACCCTCGGCCTGGATGGGCTCTATGATGATGGCGCATATATCATCCTTATGTTCAGCGAAGGCCTGTTTTATCTGGCCGATAGCCTGTTGCTCCCGTTGATAGGTTGCCGCCAGGTTCTCGGCGGTTTCGGGGAAGGCCCGCATCGGACTGCTTATCCGGGGCCAATCGAATTTCGCAAACCATTTCGTCTTGTCGGGTTGGGTATTGGTAAGGCTAAGCGTATAGCCCGAACGCCCATGGAATGCGCGCTCGAAGTGGAGTACCTTGGTGCCTTTTTCATGGGGGTAGCCTTTCTTGAAATTCTTCTGCACCTTCCAGTCCATCGCCACCTTAAGTGCATTCTCCACGGCCAGCGCGCCCCCCGAAACAAAAAAGGCATGGGGGAGGTAGTCGGGTATCGCTACCCGCCCGAAAGTTTTCACAAACTGTGCATATTCTACAGTGTATACATCCGAGTTGGACGGATTGGTCACTGCTGCGCGAAGAAGGCTATCGGTAAACGCAGGGTCATTTATCATTTTTGGATGGTTGTAACCCAGCGGAACGGAAGCAAAGCAGGTGAAAAAATCAAGGAGTTCTCGCTCGTGTTTTGAATCGTAGATGGTTACGCCTTGACTGCGTCCCATATCGAAGGTCATGTCATACCCATCGACAAGAATATGGTTGGCTAAGGTGTTGTGTACTTCCCCCGGTGTTATAGTAATTTGATACATCACAAAATGGGTTGGTTATGCTCAAACTTAGATAAAGTTGCTTTAAAATGCAACTTTATCGATCTCTCCGCTGCCGCTGAGAGACGACTTTTATAGCGGAAATATAAGTGCTAGGGAGGAGGAATACAATCTTTTTATTGGCTATTTGCGTGTTTTTGCAGCTTTTGTTGGTTTAAACGTGTTAACCCTGTTTTTTAGGCAAACTGTTCGTGGAGACCGAGAATACCGGTCAGTCCGCCCGTATGGACAACCAATATCCGGTCGCCCGCCTTGAAATAATCGTGTTTGGCGAGGTCAAACAGACAGTAAAGCAGCTTCCCGGTATACACCGGTTCGATGAGGATGCCGGTCCGCCCCGTAAATTCCTTGATGAATGCAAGGAGTGGAGGGGCTGTTTTGGCATATCCGCCAAAATGGTATTCCGTGTGGGTAACCAGGCGGCCCAGGGGCATGCCGGGGTACAAAGCGCCAACCGCATCCGGGATGAAATCGCCCCCCGCCAGCACCAACACCCCATGCAATTGGGTATCCCATCCCCGTACTGCACAGCCGTGGTGCAACCCGGCAATCGTGGTGCCCGTGCCGCAGGCACAGAAAATATGGTCGTAGGCGTGCGCCAGTTCGTCGATGATTTCGACACATCCCCGGGCGCCATTGTGGCCGTAACCGCCCTCATCTATGAAATACGCCTGTGGGTCGTGTGCGGCGTGCTGCCCGTACAGCAGTTGCTTATCGCGATAGGCCGACCGGTCTACGAACTGCAGGTCCATGCCGTATATCCTGCATAAGGAGAGGTTGGGGTTAGTTACAGCCTCCCCGCGAACAAACCCCGTTGTCTTGAAGCCGAATGTTGCCCCGGCACAGGCGGTGGCCAACAGGTGGTTGGACCAAGCACCGCCAAACGTCACCAGGTGCGTCTTCCCCGCATGGTGTGCCGATTGGAGCACGTATTTCAATTTACGCCATTTGTTGCCCGAAATGAAGGGGTGTATTTTGTCATCACGCTTAATGTGTACGGTAAGCGACTTGTCATCGAACAGTGGGAAATCAAGAGATTCTATCGGGCTATGGATTTCGAAAGGGATCATGGGCATGGGGCAAACTTAGGTAAAAAACCTTCAGGTGCGGGTTGCTTTTTTTTTTATGTTTGCGGCATGGCAGACGATGTAGAATTGGTAGAATCGGACGAGCAGGATTTGTACGAGCATCTGCGTATTGTGGTCGATAAAGGGCAGGCTTTGCTACGTATCGACAAATTCTTGATGAATCGGGTAGAGAACGCATCACGCAACCGGATACAGCATGCCATTACCGCCGGTACGGTGCTGGTTAACGGACAGCCCATAAAGGCCAGCTACAAAGTGAAACCATTGGATACGATTTCGGTGGTATTGCCGCATCCGCCGCGCGACACGGAAATTTACCCCGAAAATATCCCGCTCGACATCCCTTATGAAGATGATGATTTGCTCATTGTCAACAAACCTCCGGGCATGGTGGTGCATCCGGGATACAACAATTATACTGGTACGCTGGTCAATGCACTGGCTTATCA
Source organism: Parapedobacter sp. 2B3 (assembly GCF_041925275.1). Lineage (NCBI taxonomy): Bacteria > Pseudomonadati > Bacteroidota > Sphingobacteriia > Sphingobacteriales > Sphingobacteriaceae > Parapedobacter > Parapedobacter sp. 2B3. Next base: position 5,778 of record NZ_JBHEUZ010000035.1, read on the forward strand.
TTTTGCTTCGTTGCCGCAGTTGCCGGGCAACGATGGCCGGCCGGGTCTGGTACACCGTATTGACAAGGATACGAGCGGCCTCCTGGTCATCGGCAAAAATGAGTGGGCATTGACCTACCTGGCCAAGCAATTTTTCGACCACAGCATCTCGCGCAAATACATCGCCTTGGTATGGGGCGATCTTGCCGAAGGCGGAACGGTAACCGGTTATATCGGCCGTAGCGCGAAAGACCGGAAAGTGATGGCCGTGTACGATGATGAGGAGAAAGGGAAATGGTCGGTAACCCACTACCGCGTGCTGGAGCGGCTGGGGTACGTTACGCTGATTGAATGCCAGTTGGAAACCGGCCGTACCCACCAGATACGCGCCCACCTGCAATCGCTGGGACACCCGCTGTTCAACGACGCTACCTACGGAGGCGACCGGATACTGAAGGGGACCGTATTCAGCAAGTACAAGCAATTCGTAGAAAATTGCTTTGCCCTGCTGCCGCGGCAGGCCCTCCATGCGGAGCATTTGGGCTTTGTACACCCCACCACGCGGAAAACGATGGCATTCCATACCCCGTTGCCGGATGATTTTCGGTTGTGTTTGGAAAAATGGCGCGGATACGTGTCCCACGAAGGGCCGCAATAACGGCACAAGAGTTGCGCTGGGAGCCGTAGCAATGATTATTACGTAATAAGAATAAGTTGAACGAATGCCGATACATTTCATAGATTTCAATGCTAGTTTTATACCCGAACAGGAACCCATCCTCACCGCCGACAACAGGGCCTTTCGCTACGGCGACGGATTGTTTGAAACGATGCGCTGGATGGATGGCGATATCCGGTTCTTGCAACACCATATTGAGCGGCTGCAGGAAGGGATGCGCCAGCTCAAACTAGAGAAAGCCGAGCGGTTTGATGCGGATTTTATCCGCTCCCGCGCCGCTGAACTTATTGGCCGCAACGGGTTGGAGCACCAGCATGTACGGGTGCGCTTACAGGTATACCGCGATGGTGGCGGACTGTATAGCCCGCAGCAAAACCATGCGTGCTATATCATGGCCGTTTCCAAATTAGATCCGGACGATGTGAAACATCGGAAGATCGGGTTGATTGTAGATGTGTACAGTGAGTTCAAGAAACCCTATAGTGAGCTTTCCAAGTTGAAAACGTCCAATTCGCTGGTATATGTCATGGCGGGGCTGCACCGTACCAAGCATGGGCTTGACGACGTATTGCTGCTGAACCAAGAAGGATTCCTTTGCGAGTCGCTCAGTTCCAATGTATTTATCTGGTACGACAAGAAGTTGTACACGCCGGCCATCAGTGAGGGGTGCATCGATGGGGTGATGCGGAAGGTGGTTATCGACATGGCGTTGGATAGCGGCATGGAGGTCATCGAAGCACAGATCAGTCCGGATATTCTGCGGGAAGCGGATGAAATTTTCCATACCAACGCTATCCACGGAGTGCAGTGGGTAATGGGGTATAAGCAGAAACGTTATTTTAACCGTGTATCGCGTATGCTGCAGGAACGGCTGGCAATGGTTAATTGTTAATTTCCGCGAAGCCAACGAGCTCATCCCACGTGGTTCCCGGCCGCCGGTTATAGACCAGCACCTGATAGGTGTTGTTCGTTTCGAAGTGGTTGCCGCTGGCGAACGACACATCCACCGTGCCAGACGGACCTACGTGCACATACTGGTAGTCGTACAATCCCTGTTTCAGTAGCAGGGTACCTCTCCACGTTTCCGCTGCGGCGTCATATGTCATTTCACTGGATGCGTCTAGGGTGTAGTTGTTGAATGCGCCCACTACATATACCTTCCCTTCGGTGGTTGTCACGTCTTCCAGGGAAAACGAAACCCATGCGTAATCGGATTCCGTATCCGCATCGGATTTATCTTGGTTCCGCACGAAAAAGTTGCCATTTTCGTCAAATACCGACGCGTAAGACGCAGCCCGCTCGTTCTTGTCGGCAACCAGGTCTACGTGTACCGCACTATCCAATCGGATGTTGGCCATCCGTTCGGAAGCCAGGCGCAGGCTTCGTAGGTCGAAATAGCGATATTCGTTGCCGCCTCCAAAATCCAGCGTGTTGTTGTCGTTATAGGTAAGTTCGTTGTTATTGACAAAGTGGGGCGTGGTAAGCCACTCCCGGATATCCGGCCGCTGGTTCTGCATCACCAGCACACGGACGTCCTGGTATGGATTGTTTACGGTGAGCCCGCCCGTGTTGAGCTTGAGGTTCATCTTCTGGTTGCTGCGTCGTTTGGCCACGTTTACCGACGGAACGAGCTGGGGGGAAACCATCATCAACGGCGCCAACACATAGAAACGCCTCGTTAGGATCAGGCGGCTCTTATCGGCATCTTCGTATACCTTCAAGAGGTAATTTCCCGCCAGTTTGGGCTTGATATTCCGGGTGGGGAAATCCACCCGGTAGTGCGTATACGCCTGCAGCGTATTCACCGAGGGGGCATAGCTCACGATACGCTCCTCGTTAAACCCCTCCGCATATTCCAACGGCGAGAGGCGGCTGGGCGTCCAATCGGCATCGCAATGCTCCATGCTGAAATAGAAATTGCGTACATCCCCCCGAAGATCATCAAAAGCGAGCATCAGCTGTCCGTCGCTGTGGAGCTCGATGACCGGCAAGGCGTTTTCCTGGTCTATCGGATAGAGCTGCACGGATTTGATGGCAGCCAGGTAGTTGACGTTGTCGTAGACCAACTCCCGTTGCGGGGTCCGCTCCCGGGTAGTCCGCTTCTTTTTCTGCTTCTGTGCCATCGCAGTTAAGCAGGCGAAAAGTATCACCACGGCGGTCAGCCCTATTTTTATCCGATGTATGTGCACCATTAACCATTAATAATAATTTCCTCGGCCAATCGTTCCCATCGCGTCTGCTGGTCTTCCAGTTCACGTTTCAGTGCATTGTACTGCAGTGACGTTTCCTCCAGTTTCGCCGGGTCCGCATAGGTGCTTTCCTCGGCCATCATCAATTCGGTGGCCCTCATGGTCTCCTCCAATTGCACAATACGCTGTTCCACCGTTTCCAGTTCCTTATGGAGCTTTTTCGTGTCCTGTTCTTTTGGCACCGGTTTTTTTTCCGGCGTTTGCTTTGCCGCCGGTTTGGGCAGCTTTGCCTCGTTCGTTTTCGTGGTGGCCGTTGCCACCCGTTTCGTTTGCCATTCCTCGTATTCGCGGTAAGTGCCCGGATATTCTTTTATCTTCCGGTCTTCGATATACCAAATCTTGTTGGCCACATTGTCTAGCAGGTAGCGGTCGTGGGAGACGACCACAAATGTGCCTTCAAACTGCTTGAGGGCTTGGATGAGGATATTGACCGACTGGATATCCAGGTGGTTTGTCGGTTCGTCCAGTACCAAGAAGTTTGCATCCGCCGTAAGCGCCTTTGCTAAAGCCACCCTTGATTTTTCCCCGCCCGAGAGCACCCGTATTTTCTTGAATGCATCGTCGCCCGTAAAAAGGAAGCAGCCCAAAATGGCCCGCAGCTCCGTTTCGGTATGCTTGGGTGCAAACAGCTGCAGTTCCTGCAGGATTTCGTTGTCCAGGTGCAGGGCTTCCAGTTGGTGCTGGGCAAAAAAGGTCTGGCTCACGTTATGGCCCGTTTCCGAGATACCCGTAAACTCACGGTCGGCATTGGCCACGATACGCAATAGGGTAGACTTACCTTTTCCGTTGGCGCCGATGAGTGCTATCTTGTCGCCTTTCTCAATGATTGCGTCCGTCTTTTCGAGAATGGGGATGCCCGGGTACGACTTGCCTATGTTTTCGAGGCGTACCACATGCCTGCCCGATTGCTTGCTGAATTTGAAGCGGAAGTTTACACTCGGGTTATAATCATCCACATCGGCCACTTTCTCCATCCGCTCCAGCGCTTTGATACGGGATTGCACCATCTTCGCTTTGCTCGCCTTGGCCCGGAACCGCTCGATAAGCCGTTCTTCCTGTTTGATCTTGGCCTGTTGGTTCTTGTATTGGTTGCCCTGTATTTCCTCACGCAGGGCTTTTTCCTCCAGATAGAATGAATAATTACCAGCGTACTGCACGAGTTTCCCCCGTTTGGACTCCACGATGGTATCCACTACGCGGTCGAGGAAATACCGGTCGTGCGAAACGATGACGATCGCTCCTTCAAAAGCCTGCAGATAACCTTCCAGCCATTTGATAGAGGGGAGGTCCAGGTGGTTGGTAGGCTCGTCGAGCAGCAGGATGTCCGGGGCTTGCAGCAATATCCGGGCAAGCATGACCCGCATCCGCCATCCGCCGGAAAATTCGGATAGCGTACGTTGCTGGTCGCTATCGCTGAATCCCAGGCCCGCGAGGATTTCATGGGCGCGGTACTCGATATTGTAGCCGTCCAGTGCTTCAAACTCGGTCTGCCTGTCGCTCAGTTTCTGGATGGCATCATCGGAGTAATCCGTTTCCAGCTTTTTGAGCAGCTGCTCTATTTCGATGAGCAGCTGGTTCTGCCGCTCGAAAGCTTCCATGGCCACGTGCAGGATACTCTTGCCAGACTGATAGGAAAGGAGGTCCTGGTTGAGGTATCCTATTTTGATGTCCTTGGCCATCGATATCGTGCCCGCCGTGGGGGCGTAATCGCCCACGATCAGTTTCAGGAGAGTGGTTTTGCCAGTTCCATTCGCACCGATCAAACCGGTCTTGTCGCCCGGTTTGATATGCCAGTTGGCATCGTCATACAGTGCACGCGCACCTATTTCGAACGTAAGGTTATTTATTGCTATCATTCCGGTTGCAAAGGTAGGAAATTAGTAGTTAGTAGTCGGTATTTCGTGCTCCGTACTTTGAAGGCAAGGCGATCCGCTGAAATCTGCCCTCAAAAATCTGAAATCTGCCATCAAAAATCTACCTTTGTGGCCATGTACAAATTGGTAAAGCCACTGCTTTTTTCGATGGACCCTGAAGCCGCCCACCACACGGTATCCGGCGGTCTGCGGTCGTTCTGCAAACTATGGGGCGGCAAGCGGTTGCTCCGCACGGCCTATGGCTGCGAGCACCCCGCCCTCCGGCGCGAGGTGTTTGGCCTCACATTCAGGAATCCCGTCGGTTTGGCTGCGGGGTTCGACAAAAATGCCGAGTATGTGGAAGAGATGGCAGCACTGGGCTTTGGCTTTATCGAGATCGGCACTGTAACGCCGCGGCCGCAGCCCGGCAACGAACGGCCGCGTCTGTTCCGCCTGGTTGATGACCGGGCGTTGATCAACCGGATGGGGTTCAACAACCAAGGGGTTGACGTGGCGGCTACGCGGCTACGCCAGTTGAAAAACAGGGAAAACCTGGTCATCGGCGGGAATATCGGTAAAAACAAGCTGACGCCCAACGAAGAGGCGGTGAGCGACTACATCCAATGTTTCGATGCGCTGTTTGATGTGGTAGATTATTTCGTGGTCAACGTGAGCTCGCCCAACACACCGGGCCTCCGTGCACTGCAGGAAAAGGAGCCTCTTACGCACATCTTGAACACCCTGCAGCAGCGTAACCGCAAGGGCGGGGTTTCACGGCCCATTCTATTGAAAATCGCGCCCGACCTTACCCATGACCAATTGGACGATATCATCGAGATCGTTCGCGAAACCGGGATAGCGGGTGTGATTGCAACCAACACCACGATCGGGCGCGAAGGATTGCGTAGTGGCGAACGCCTTACGGCCGAGGCTGGGGGGGTGAGCGGCATGCCGCTGGCCGCACGCGCTACCGAGGTGATCCGTTACTTGGCTACCCAATCTGGGCACGCATTTCCCATCATCGGCGTAGGGGGCATACACACCCCCGAGGACGCGGCCGAAAAGATCGCAGCGGGCGCAACCTTGGTACAGCTTTACACTGGTTTTATCTATGAAGGCCCCGGTTTGATCAAGCGTATCTGCAAAAAATTGGTGGCCGGTTAAGCGGTGCCAGACTCGCATAAAAGAAGCCCGCTGGCCAATCGGACCAGCGGGCTTCTCTGTGTAGTTGGTTGCCTACCAGGTTATTGCAGCGCATCGATGCGTGCCTGCAGCTCCGCGATTTTATCTTTGTCTTCTTTGATTTCGTAGTACTTCTTCAGGTTGGTCAGCGCCAAGTACGACGAGCCGTTCAATTCAACCGCTTTTTCTAGGTATGGCAATGCCGAATCAAAAATATCGTAAGCCTTCTTGATTTCCACATCGTATTCCGCTTGCGGAAGGCTTGCATTGTTGGTCTTGTTGAAGTGGTCGATCCCCTTATTCAAAATCAGGCCACCCAGATTGATGTTCGCATCGAGGTAATCCGGATTGATGTCCAGTGCCTTCCGGTAAGCCGTTTCGGCCTTCTCAATCTCGCCCATTTCACTGTATGCGATACCGAGGTAGTAATGCAGGTTCTCGTTTTCGGGATCTTTCTCCACCTGTGCAGTGATGGTATTGATGATTTCCTGCTCATTGCCGGCCATCAGGTTCAATTCGATGTTCTGCGTGGCCAATTCACCGTCGTCCGGGTATTTATCGACACCTATTTGTGCGTACTTGATCGCGTTGGTTGTGTCGCCCTGCATAAGGTACAGGCGCGAGACGTCCAGTATGATCTGCTTGTTGTTCGAAAAGCTGTCTATCGGTACAAGTTCCACATACTTCGCGAGTGCCTTGTCGTAGTCTTGTGAATTGATGGCCGCTAAGCCCGAATAATACAGTAGCGTCGTATCGTTGGGAAGATAGGTAAGGCCCTTGTCGAATGCATTGTATGCGCCTTCAAAATCTTGGCTATCCCATGCTTTCACGCCTTTGTTCATCTCGTATTGGGCAATGATGGAATTAAGGATACCCAGGTTCTGCTCATTTTCCTTTTCCGTATCGAGGCTAACCGCCTTTTCCCTTGCTTCCCCAGCCGTTTGGATGTATCCCTCCGCGGCGTCCGTCGAATCGAGCAGCCCCAGGTCGGCATTCACGAGGGCATAGTATGTCCACGTCTCAGCCAAGTCTTTCGTTTTCTCATGCTCGATGGCTTTTTCCAGCGCCTCTTTCGCCGTTGTCAAATCTGTGATGCCCAAGGCAGAATTTCCGATGGATTTCACTTCGTTGAATTTGTTGTAGCTGGCTTTAGCTTTCCTCAAATTGGCGGTTTGCGAAAAAGCCGCCGATGAGGCGAGTACCAGCGTGCCCAGTAAGATCGATTTCACTTTCATGATTCTAGTTTATTGTGAGTTGATTTAATATGTTATTTACTCGTTCCAGTTGGATGACGTCGCCCGATTGGTCGTATAGCACCGCGAGCGACTTCAGCGTATTCACTTCTGAAGGCTGTATCTGGTTGGCTTTCAATAAGTGTTCCTGTGCCTTGCGCTGTACCTCCTCGTTGCCGGGATTGGCTACGTATTCCTTCAGGTACAATAACCCCAGTTCCAGGTTGCCCTCAAAATTGTTGGCATCGAGGCTGATTACCTTTTCGTAATGTTTCTTTGCCACCTCGTTGTTGCCCTGCATTTCGTTGGCATAACCCACCAGGTAGTTCAAGCTCACGTTTTCGGGTTCATGGGCAATGGCCTCGTCTCCCAAGGGCACTACGGCCTCATACGCTTCACTTGCCATATACAGGTTGATCAGCGTGAAGAGGATTTCCTTGCTTTCCGGAAACTGTTGCCGCCCGGTAAGCAAGGTGTTTAGCATCTCGCGGTTATCGCCCTTCTTTTGGTACAATTCGGCAAGTTCCAGGATGTAAGTAGGGGAAGAGGTCTCCGCTTGGGCTGTAAACGCCTTATACCGATTGATTGCGTTTTCCTCATTTCCGGTTTTCGAGCTCAGTATCGCCAGGTTGTGTTTCACGTCAATGGTATTCCCACTGATTGAGTCGACCATCCTGTATTGGTGAAACGCCTCTTCGTAGTTTGCGGCAGCCACCGCGCGGTTGGCTTTGATGAGGTATGCCTTGGCCAACGACCGTCGTATGTAGTCGATCTGTGGTCCGTATTCGAAGTCGACCGATTTGTTGTTCAACCGCTTCAGGGCATACAATGCAATATCATTGGGGTCGGCCGTGTACTTCTGCGCCCGGTTCGAATCCACCACGGCCAGCGTGCTGTACACCAATCCGCGGAGCAGGATGTTCCTGAAATTGGTAGAGTCTCGCTTCGTTTTGAAGGCTTCATCTGCAAATTTCCTTGCGGCTTCCAAGTCCTTGAAATCCTTGGATTTCGTATACCGCGCAAAGCTATTGTTGCCTTCCTTGAGATTGGATTGTGCACGTACCGGCGACGCACCAAGCGCCAGCAGTACGGCAATAGCTACCAGGCACTTCATGCTACCCCTCGTCCGAAGATGATTCATCTGTTGTCGTATTGTCGCTTTCACCGGTATTTTCACTGTTTTCTTGGTTTTCTCCTTCTTCCGTAAACTCGTCCTCTTCATGTTCCACCTTGGTTATAGACGCAATCTCATCGTCGCCCTTGAGGCTGATGAGGCGTACCCCCTGGGTGGCCCTTCCCATTACCCGCAGCTCGCTCGCCGCGATGCGGATCACGAGGCCGGACTTGTTGATGATCATCAGGTCGTCGTTGTCGGTCACGTCTTTGATGGCCACCAGCTTGCCCGTCTTATCGGTCACGTTGATGGTCTTTACGCCTTTCCCGCCGCGGTTGGTTACCCGATAGTCTTCAATATCCGTCCGTTTGCCGTAACCCTTTTCAGAAACAACCAATACCGTTGTTTCGTAGTTATTAACACTAATCATGCCAACTACCTCGTCATCCGGGCCGGTCAGGGTAATCCCCCTTACACCGGTGGCGGTACGGCCCATGGGCCGTACGGTAGATTCGTTGAATCGGATGGCCCGTCCTGATTTCAATGCCATCACGATCTCGCTGTTTCCATCGGTGAGGCACGCTTCCAGCAGCTGGTCACCCTCGTTGATGTTGATGGCATTGATGCCGTTTGCCCGTGGCCGTGAGTAAGCCTCCAGCGACGTCTTTTTGATGGTGCCGCGCTTCGTACACATGATGATGAAATTGTTCTCAAGGTATTCCTGGTCCTTGAGGTTTTTCACCTTGATGTAAGCCTTGATTTTCTCCTCTTTCGGGATATTGATGATGTTCTGTATGGCACGTCCGCGCGAAGTACGCGTACCTTCGGGTATTTCGAATGCCCGTAGCCAGAAACAGCGCCCCGCTTCCGTGAAGAACAGCATGTAATTATGGGCCGAGGCCGTGATGATATGCTCGGTAAAGTCCTCCTCGCGGGTGTTGCTGCCCTTAGCGCCTTTTCCGCCACGGCCCTGCCTCCTGTATTCGCTCAGCGGCGTGCGTTTCACATAGCTCTCGTGCGAAATGGTGATGACGACCTCTTCGTCTTCGATGAAATCTTCCATCCGCATATCCTCGGCCGAATGCACGATGGATGAACGGCGTTCGTCACCGTATTTCTCCTTTACTTCGCGCAGCTCGTCTTTGATGATGCTCATCCGGAGCCCTTCGTCTTCCAGGATGGATTTCAAGTAGTCGATGGTTTTCATCAGTTCGGCGTACTCTTCCTTGATCTTGTCGCGCTCCAGTCCGGTAAGTCGGCGCAAGGTCATGTCGAGGATGGCGCGCGCCTGGATATCGGTCAGGCCAAACTTTTCCATCAAGCCCATCCGGGCATCATCAGGTGTTTCCGATGCGCGGATCAGTTTGATCACTTCATCGAGGTGGTCGAGCGCAATGAGCAACCCTTCGAGGATATGGGCCCGTTTTTCCGCTTCTGCCAATTCGAACCTGGTACGCCGTACCACTACCTCATGCCTATGCTCCACGAAGTGGTAAATCATGTCCTTGAGGTTCAGCATCATGGGGCGACCATGAACCAGGGCGATGTTGTTTACACTAAATGAGGTTTGTAGGGCGGTATGCTTATACAGGTTGTTGAGTATGATGGAGGCGTTCCCGTCGCGTTTGATATCATATACAACCCGCATGCCCTGCCGATCGGATTCGTCGCGGATTTCAGAAATCCCTTCAATTTTCTTCTCATTGACCAGGTCGGCGGTCCGCTTGATCATGTCCGATTTATTCACCTGGTACGGGATTTCGGTCACGATGATTTGCTCGCGGCCACTCTTGGTGGTTTCGATTTCGGCTTTGGCACGCATCACGATGCGGCCACGGCCGGTTTGGAAAGCCTCCTGTACGCCGGCATATCCGTAAATAATGCCGCCCGTGGGGAAGTCGGGCGCTTTCACGTGTTGCATCAGCTCGCTGATTTCGATATCGCGGTTGTCGATGTAAGCGATGATGCCATCCACCACTTCCGAGAGGTTATGCGGGGCCATATTGGTTGCCATCCCCACGGCAATGCCCGAGGCGCCGTTTACCAGCAGGTTGGGGATACGCGTAGGGAGTACCGTTGGCTCTTCGATGGAATCATCGAAATTGAGCTGGTAGTCTATGGTATCCTTATTGATATCGGAGAGCAGTTCCTCGGCGATTTTCTTCAACCGGGCTTCGGTGTACCGCATGGCCGCCGGAGGGTCTCCGTCTACCGATCCGTAGTTGCCCTGGCCGTCTACCAACGGGTACCGCAGGCTCCATTCCTGGGCCATGCGCACCATGGTATCATAGACCGACGAGTCGCCGTGGGGGTGGTATTTACCCAGCACGTCGCCCACGATACGTGCGGATTTCTTATAAGGTTTGCCACTGGTAACGCCCAGGTCGAGCATGCCATACAGCACGCGGCGGTGCACGGGCTTCAGGCCGTCCCGCACGTCGGGCAAAGCTCGCGATACAATAACAGACATCGAGTAGTCGATGTATGCCGATTTCATTTGGTCTTCGATGTTGATGGGGATGATCCGGTCGTTCGCCGGAACGAGGTTGTCGCCGTTTTCTGTTTCTTCAGCCATTATATGTTTACCAATCTTAAATCAAAAGGCACAGCAAAGCCATGCATATACATGCTTGATGCGCATGCGAAATTAAGAATTTTTTAAGTGATTCTATAATGTTTTTTGGTACTCCTCAGGGAAATCGCTTTTAAGATTTTGGGATTAGGAATAGTATCCGTATATTTATAGAAATGGTTAGGGTGAAAAAAAATGCCCTTTTCAAATCCGACTAATAAGCCATACCAAGTTTTTTCTCATTATTTTT
>NZ_JBHEUZ010000036.1:0-16685 GCF_041925275.1 Parapedobacter sp. 2B3
ACTAAATAATAAGATTCCGGTATCGCATGTTCTTTATTGTCTTTATCGATCAATTTGACATTGCTCACCCAATAACGTAGACGGCTAAATTCGAATTCCATATCATAGGTTCCACTCGAATTAATTAATTGATAGGGATATTTTTTATTTAGTTCAAAATCTGAATCACCATATTTGGCATCAAATGTCAACGATAAAGATCCCGCTTGGTCTGCGTAGACAATCTTTTCAACTTCTTTAATTTCGGTTTTTTCACAGGATGTGAATACCAGCGCAGCAACGGCTGCAAAAAATAAATTCTGCTTTTTCATTTTTCTTGTAATTGTATATATTGATTTGTTATTTAACTTCTACAGGAAATACCAGTTCCTCCTGTGATACTTTTTCACCTTTTTTGAACAGATTCACTTTGATTGTCCAAGGGCCTTTCATTGTGAAATTGACTATCCCACTATACCGTCCATTACTTTTGCCTACGGCAGCCTTATTATCAGGTGAACCATGTCCCATATCCGGCATAAAAGGCTCTATTTCTACCGTATAGTTGTCCAGCGGTGGGAAAACCTCATGCTCCATTCTGTGCAGTGTGAAGTCAATGGGCTGACTTCCTGTTTTTACTTCATTGGGTAGCAATAGACTAACGAACACACGGCCATCATCTTTGGTACCAACAGGGATAGTCCTTGCATACTTTGCCTCTGAAACGGGCAGCAGAAAGGATAAACTATCTGTTTTATTGAGGATAGTATTCAATATCCAACCCTCGCCCATATCCTTCATATTGGCCATGATAAAGACTACCTCAGCTTTATAAAGACCATTACCCAGATCAACCAAAGGGTAATATGGTCCTCCGTGCGACATCATGCCCATATCCATGACAACATTATAGTCAAGCTGGGCATCAGTAGCAGGGCTCCCGTCTTGATCCGTGACCTGAATGTAGATGGTTTCGTTTTTGCTGGTTAGGCTGTCCTGTACCAGTACACTGATCTTTTTGTCTGTCAGTGTCGTATCTGCTATTTTTGTCAAAGCGGTTATATCAACCAAAGCACCTGCCGTGTCAACCGCGCCTTCTTGCTGTTGGTTATGTGTATTGTTTCCGCACCCGGTCAAACTGTATATCAATGCCATAGCCATTACGCTAAAAAGCATGGATGACTTTCCAAAGTAAAATGGTTTCATTCTCGATTTTATTCAATGCCAAAATCGCTGTATCGCCTACCGAGTATAAAGCCTCTTAGGTCAATACAGCACTATTAATTATTATAGAAAAAATTAGGCGTTGAATCGAGGAGGGCGGAAGTTATTCTTGAAATGTATAAAACTGTAGTAAGCTTTATAATAGGCTACGTATTTGTTCACTAAATGGATGGATATGCTTTCGGGCATCACCAGCCATTCCTGCATCACGCAGAGAAAAGTTTCGTGTTTTGCGTTCTGCGGAAGACTTTTATCGGATGATTTCTCTTCCAATGCTTTGAGCTTTTTCATCAGTACGCATTGACCATTACAGTGCATCTGAGGTCTTGCTCTATTTTCGCAAAGTTCTTTTGCTATATAGGATCGGTTGCTTTCAAACCATACAAACACCCCCATACTTCCCAAACATTGGTAAGCGAGAGATAGAAGTAGTAGAAATGAAATTATCCTTTTCAATTTAGTTTATATCTTTTTAAAATTGTGCTAATAATTTACGTATGTCTTCTATGGCCTTTTCCGATTCATCTTCACGGGTGCCATCGTAAACTCCTCTTACGTGTCCGTTAGTATCCACCAATGTAAATGCACCGCTATGATCAAAGCCTCCGGGAATGTCGGGGTTTTCCTCCGCATACGAAAAGTAACCCTCTTTTCCTGCAATGTGATAGACAGCCTCCTGTGGGCCATTTAAGAAGTGCCAGTTTGACGGTGCACCAAGTTTAGTGGCATAATCTTTTAGCACAGCTGGCGTATCGTATTTCGCATCAATGGTGTGCGATAATATCACTAAACGCTCCTCGTTTTCAAACTCTTTTGCGATGGTCAACATATTTTTAGCAAGTAGCGGACATATAGTCGGACAACGTGTAAAAAAGAAATCCGCCAGGTAGATCTTATCAGCAACGTCTTCATTGGAAATCCATACACTGTCCTGATCCACAAAACGGAATTCAGGTATGCTGTGGTAGATCGTGTCATTAACCGTCTTGCCATCTTTCACCATTGAAACGATTTCTTTCTCGCCCATAATAGGAAGATCCTTGTCATCGCGTTGTTGACCACAAGAGGCGAGAAATAATATGCCCAATGGCAGGATTTTGAAAATTTGAAAAGACATTGCTCTCTGCTGCTTTATTAACTTTGCAAAGTTACCACACTATATGGCTTCGTGGTTTACATAAGCGTGCTACGTGTTTAGGTTTTCGTGCATATCGGATGTTGTAAGGGACACTTAAGGTATTCAATCGATATTTAACAGCAATAAAATGTATATTTGGTATTTAAAATAGGATAGTATTTATCTCAATGAAATATGTAAGCTTCTCCTTATTCTTAGTTTTGACTATATGCTCCATGGGCTGTCAACAAAAAAAACTTCCCTATCTCGGCAATCCGGTTACGGAAGGGAGTGAGCTAATTTATCCTAAGATCGATGAATTTAGCATGCTTGATCAGGACAGTATACCCATCTCTGATCAGAGCCTGATCGGTAAGATCCATATTGCTTCATTTATCTTTTTGTCATGTCCAACCATTTGTCCGCAAATGAACGCGCAGATGAAGGAAGTGTACGATGAAACGATGGGAATGGAAGATATTGTTCTCCTTTCTTTCAGTATTGACCCTAAACGCGACACCATTCCGGCATTGAAAGCCTACGCTGACAAGATCGGGGTTAAAAGAGAGAAATGGCATTTTCTATATGGAAGCCCACAAGATGTATTAAATCTTGCTGAGAAATCCTATTATGCTATTGCCTATCCGGATAGTACGGCTCCCGGCGGATTTACACACAGCGGTGGATTTCTTTTGGTCGATAAGGATTTACATATCCGGGGTGTATACGACGGAACTTCGCAGGATGAAACAAAGAGATTATTAGCAGATATTGATATTTTACGAAAAGAGAAATAAATTTAATACATTCGCACCATTTTGAAAAGATTCATGTACATATCGTTGCTTGTGGCTGTATTGATACAGTCAACGAGTAGTATGTGGATTTTTGTAGGCTTTCAGCTCAACCGGGACTATATAGAAAGCCAGTTGTGTATCAATAGATTTGATACTATTCCAGTATGTAAAGGGTCGTGTTATCTAGAGGAAAAAATTAAAGAGGACCAGCAGCATAATGATGCACCTGTGAAACTTAAGTTGCTGGAAGTAACAATGATATTATCAGTCTTCACTTTGAACAATACGCAGCCTATTCAAAAGGATGTTGGAGACCTATTAACCCAATCGGTTTCTACTGACCCCTTATCAGATGGGTTTTGCTTTTCTATCTTCAAACCGCCTATTGCCTGATTTAATTGATCTATCGATTATTTAAATAAGGTAATATTATTATGGTTGTCAAGACAGAAGAAATAAGAGTTTTGACACTGGAAGATTTTGAAAGTCCCGATTTAGGTTTTTTCATCACTTCGCTCCAATCTTATAATCAGCATTACTGTAGTCTTTTCTCGTTGCCAAACCAGAGAAGATTTTACATGATAATCTTTTTAGAAGATCAAGCCGGAAGGTTTGTTGTAGATCAGTCTTCTACACAAATCCATAAAGGAGAAGTATTGAGTGTAAGCCCTACCAGTGTCTGTACATTTGAAATAGATAAACAAGCCAAAGGCTGGATGGTGTTGTTTACGGACGCTTTTTTTTCAAAGCGATATAACGACAATGTTTTATACGATTTTTCATTTCTAAAAAGCAATAGCGTATGTAAACAGTTGGAGTATACGGAAGATATGCCCCGTTGGCGCATGATGATGGATGCAATGTACGATGAATTCAAGCGCTCAGGAGCTGATTCAAGAACGATATTGCGCTCCTACCTGAATATCGTATTGGGTATTATGGAGAGACACAATGGTATAGCTGTTGATGCTCCCTACAATAGAGAGAAAGAGAGTAAAGTACGACTGTTTGAACAATTGTTGGAACAGTACTACAATAGAGAACGATTCCCTTCATTTTATGCCGAAAAGTTGAACATATCAACGAATTACCTAAACCGTATCTGTAAAGAACGGCGGAGCAGGAGTGTCGGAGAAATAATAAGAGACCGAATACTCATGGAGGCAGAAAGGTTGCTCTATCACACGTTCAAAACGGTATCGGAAATATCATTTGAACTTGGATTCGACAGTTCTTCTTACTTCATTACTTTTTTTAAAAAGAAGCATGGACTTAGCCCAGAAGAGTTTAGAAAGACACAGAGATAAAGGTAATATCTCCATTGAATTAATTTAAGCGGTTCCAGTTAGTTGGGACTGCTTTTTTGTTATATGCGGCAATCCATTTCTCCAAAATGAAAGCAGTTACGAATAGCTAAACTATTATCCTATAAACCGCATAATTCTGTTCCAAAAACAGAAGCCATTTGCACCTATATTTCCTCCGCTCTTCGCCATAATGTCGGAATTTTGTCAAAAAAAATAAACGAGAGAGATTTATGGATTTTCCAATGTTCCACTTGGACTGGTTAAACGACCGGTTTTTAATAGCGGTCATCGCTATCATCCACGTTATGACTAACCACGGCCTTGCTGTAGGTTTTATTCCCTATATCACCTGGTTGGAGTATAAAGGAGTGAAGAATGCCCCTCAAGATCAAGTTACAGATACTAAATGGGATACCCTTATTTATAATAAAATGAAGGTAGCATTTATCATAACAACGACAATAGGTGCCATGACGGGAGTAGGTATCTGGTTCTCCGTAGCTTTAGTAAGTCCAAGTTCTATAGGTAGTCTTATCCGCGTATTCTATTGGGCATGGTTCACCGAATGGGCAGTTTTTGTAACGGAAGTGGTGCTCATTATGATTTATTACTTGACATGGAAAAACTCCAACAAATCATTAAATGCAAAGCTAAAACACATTCGATTCGGTGCATTTCTGAGCTTGGCTTCGTGGATTACAATGGTTATTATCGTATCTATCCTCGGTTTTATGATGGATCCGGGCAACTGGAATACGGATAAGAGTTTCCTCAACGGTTTTACCAACCAGATTTATCTCCCTCAATTGGCCTTCCGCACACCAGTAGCCATGTTGGTAGGTGGAATATTCGGAATGCTATTGACCACCATATTTTCAAAAAGAGGCTCCGAAATACGGATTCTGGCCATCAAATATGCGGGTAGATGGATACTGTTCTGGACACCATTTGCCATAGTGGGAGCGATATATTATTGGAATGTGATGCCGGAGGCGATGAAAGCCAATATGAGTACAGCAGTCGGTTCGATGGATTTTGAAGAATACTATGACCTGCTGAAATACTTTATCATCGGAGCAGCATCGTTGTCCATCGTTCTGGCATTGTGGGCTATTTTCAAACCCAAGAAAGTTAGTTTCGGTCTTGTGGTCATACCTTGTCTCTTTGTTTTCGGCTTTTTAGGAATATTCGAGCGAGTCAGGGAATTTGTTCGGAAACCCTACGTAATTGGTAATTATATGTATTCAAATTTGCTTCGTGAGGAAGATTACCCATTGTACAAAAAAGATGGGATACTAAAGCATGCTACATACACATCTGTTCATGAGATTACGCCCGATAATAAAGTCATGGCCGGACGGGACGTTTTTATGCTGACCTGTAGCCGATGCCACACGACCAATGGTGTCAATTCTATCGTAGATGTTTTCGAAAACATGTATGGCAAGGATAAGCCTTTGAACGAACAAGCTATGGCGAGCTATATACCGGGTATGCATCAAGGGCGGGCATTTATGCCGCCATTTCCGGGAAATAAAAAAGAACTGGAAGCGCTGGTTGCCTACATTAAGCAATTACAGAGTTCAGGAGAATCATTGCAAGGCGCACAGACTGACGGCGTTGCCGTCAATCCAGACAATGCGGTAGACGCTGTTGCGAAGCGTATAGAAGCCGAAATGGCAGCAAAAGAACAAAAAGACGAAAACAACTAAGATTTTTATATACATGTTATTACAGATAAACACACCAGTACCAAAAGATATTCCATTGGATTTACCCCTGCCCGAGTGGTTGTTGTTAACACTACTGATCGTATCTTTTTTATTTCACATTGTCTTTATCAACTTGATGGTAGGTGGTAGTATAGTCACCCTTTGGGCACAGATCAGAGGTTTAAAAGAAAAACAATATGATATATTCGCCTATGAAATTGCTAAGACCATCACGGTCAATAAAAGTATAGCGGTTGTGCTTGGTGTTGCACCTCTCCTGAGTATTAACACCCTTTACACCGTATATTTTTACTCCGCAAATGCCCTGACAGGCTTTGCCTGGATCATGATTATCCCTTTGGTCACAATTGCGTTTTTGCTGACTTACCTGCATAAGTATACATGGGAAACCATGAAGAATCACAAAGCATTGCACATTGGTATCATTGCGCTGTCTGTAGCCATATTCTTATTTATTCCATTGATATTTTTGACGAATGTGAACCTGATGATGTTTCCCGAGAAGTGGGGAGCCGTCAAGGGATTCCTGAGTGCACTGGTTTTGCCTAATGTGTTCCCGAGGTATTTTGAGTTCTTAGGTGCCTGTATCGCTGTAACGGGTATATTCATTGTATGGTACAACGGACGTAGGAATTATCCATTCGAGGAAATCTATACTTCATTGACAAGAGCTCAAGTCAAGCGGGTCGGTTACCACATTGCGTTGATTGGGCTGGCCGCTCAAATTGTATTTGGAGCGATTGTCTTGATGACCTTGCCCGCAAAAGGCGTAAGTTTTGAAGTCATTGAAATTATGGGGGTAGCTGGTGGACTGCTCGTACTGGCACTTTGGTGGATATGGAAAACAATAAAGGATACTGACGAGCGTCTCGATAAGCATTTTTGGAAAATTACCATCGCTATGCTTGCCTTTATGATTTGTTATGGAGGCAGCAGACAGATGTACCGTCATAATGCGCTGGATAAGCACCAGAAGATGGTGGCAGCACATACAGCCTCGTTTCAAGCGATGAGCAAAGAAGCACGGGAAAACTATGTTGAGGAAGAGGGAGCTTTAGTAATCGACGAATCATTGGGTGATCTAGCAAAAGGGACAGCACTATTTCAAGCAAGTTGTGCAGGATGTCACCAAATGGATCAACAACTGGTAGGACCACCAATCAAAGAAATGAAACAGATCTATGAGGGAGATGAGGCTAAGTTGATCGCTTGGATAAAAGCACCTGGAAGAAAACGTCAGGAACTTATGCAGATGCCCGGCTTTCCTCAGATCCCAGACGAGGATTTAAAAGAAATTGCGAAGTACATTCTTTCTGTTGAATAAGTTACAGAAGAATACCATGATCAACGAAAAAGAAAGAACCTTACAAACGAGAATAGTTGATGCCATACTGATCGGTTGTATGACATTAAAAATCGCTTACATACTATTTAATCTGTTTTTTTAAAGTCTTATGATACGTAACATACCCAAAATTAAAACGACATTTTTACTCGTTCTGACCATACTGGCATCGCTACTATTTGCGGTGCTATGGTACACGGAAAAAGAACCTCGGATTTGGATTCTTTTTATCGGACTTGTATTTGGCGTAATAGCCATTTTAGCACAGTGTCTCAATCTAATTTTTATAACGATTTTCGCTGCTAAAATGTCTGAAGTAGGTTACAAAGAAAATGATAGAAACCAGAAATATGAATTCATTAAGGGGCTATATTAGGTTTTAGTTATCAAAACCTACATCATTGGCACATAAAGTCTAATCGTTAATTATCAGAATAGCCGGAACTTTGCCCCCGAGATGCTTTATGCATCAAAAAAATAAGCTTATGTTCCGATTGTTTTTGTTTACAGCAATGCTTGCTGTAATGAGTTGTACCAAAGTGGATGATCCCGACAAACCGCCAATAGATCACGATGAAGAGCCCGGGGAGGAAATAGTCGTACCAAAATGGGAATTGAAATTCGAAGAAAACTTCGAGGGCAATGCTGTAAATCCCGCAGATTGGTATATCTACAACAGCCCAGGACACAATGGTAACGGCCTACGTAGGCCGAGCGCCTTTACAGTGGCAGATGGCGTCTTAACAGTGACCGCCCAGATGATTGACGGAACATTAGTCTCTGGCGGTATGGCGCATAGGGTCAACTACAAATATGGAAAGTTCGAAGCCCGTGTCCGTTCTGACGACGATCCGAGCATAGCCACTAGTGGAGTACTGTTGACGTGGCCACAAAGTGAACGGTGGCCGGCTGATGGCGAGAACGATTTCTACGAGACCACGACCAATCGTAGACAAAGCTTTCATACCTATATTCATTATGGTAACTCTTGGGCTACAAAGCAGCAATACCACAAAGAACATAAATTTGATGCCAAAGAATGGTTGGTCGTTGCCATGGAATGGGAAGCGGAGCACATCAAAATATATGTAAACGGAGAATTGCAGTGGACGTTGACAGATACAAAGGCCATTCCACATGTACCGCACCATCTATGTATTCAACTGGATGCTTTCAAAAAGATGATGGGCGATCCTGTGAGGATGCAGGTCGACTGGGTAAAGATATATCAAAGGAAGAAAGACTAACTTGAATTTCACATCATTTCAAACACAATTATAGAATCCAATATCATGAAAAAAATCACTTACATATTACTACCTGTATTATTAGTAATAGCATCTTGTAAAAAAGACAAAGAGCCTACGGTTGAAACTGAATTAACCGTAAACATAATTAAACCGGAACAAGACAGTGCGCCAGATGCCGAAAACAAAGTGTTGATCGAAGCAACAGCGGTATCGAATGTCGAGCTAAAAGGTTACAAGTTACTGATCAAATCTACCGCTAACAACGAAGAGCTATATACCCATGAAGAGACATTGAGTGGAAAAGAAGCGACTATTTCGCATGCGTGGAATTATCTGACTGACACAAAAACCCCCGTCACCTTGGAGATGACCGTGACCGCTACGGATGGTACGGAGGCAAAAGGCTCCAAATCCTTTGTTCGCGAGAGATTTGTGGGCTACGATTCCAAATTGGGACTTGCCGTCAGTATGGTGCATTACAAAGATGAGCCCATCAATAGTGTGGATAAATTGGACGCCGAATTTACCATCACAAATTATGGTACGACGACTTATAAAAAAGGTGAAAAGCTATATATCAATTCTCGTATGAATAGTGAAGCCTATCAGGATCTGGCTTTCTTTCCTAATCGCACCACAGCACATGAGCTGGCAGAAGATCTTATACCGGGCGGAAGTATCACGGTCAAACCTGGTTACATTATTCCTTCTCAGACTATCCCCTTTTTACCTATGTTCGGAGCTTCGCCTGCAGATTATCTCGAGCTGTGTATCGTCGTATGGGGTAACACAGCAGAATCCGTACAGTTTGACGCCAATCCCCTACCTACCAAATGCGTAAGTTGTGGAACATACAGACCCTAAGTAAAATTAAGTATATGAAAAGAATTGTATGCTATCTGATTTGTGGGTTGTTATTCACAAGTTGCAGTAAAGATAACGATATGCCGGACAACAAAGAGCCCAGACCTATCTATATCGATCAGGATTTGGGCATTGAATTTACGTCCTACGAAAAGGATAAGCTCTACGAAGGCAACGATACCATACGCAACAATTTTGCGGTCGTCAATTATGGGCCCAAAGATCTCGGTGTGGGAGACACGCTAAAACTTGCCTGCCGTATCGGCGGAGTGTTGTGGGCATTAGACCTCATCGGCGAGGGACCAACCAATCATATACTGGAACAAGAACTAAAGGTAGGACAACTTCTGAACATTAATCCGGGTTATCTTCTAGGCCATACCATTCTAGAATATTTCCAAGTAGACAACGTTGATTTGTGCATCATGATATATGGTGTTAATACGGTTGTCACTAATGAGAGTTTTACTTCAGATCCCAAGCCTGAAAATAACAAGACCTGTCTAAATTATCGTCTGAACAAGATAAAGCTTAACTGATATGCGTTTGTTGTTTATCATCTTATGGATGAGTTGTGCCGTGACGATTGTTACGGCACAATCTGTTGTTATTCGCGGGATGGTGGTTGATGTCAGTGAACAGTCTATTCCTAATGTAACTGTTCAAATCTTAAATAGCGAAAAAGCAACAGTCACTTCAGATGACGGCCGATTTACGCTAATTAGTGACGTTTCCTTGCCTAAATTGGTATTTTCACACGTAAACTATGCGACGTATATCCTGCACACAAAGGACAGCAAGTTAAAGGAACTTCGTGTGGTTCTACGATTAAAAGAGCAACAGCTTTCCGAAGTCGTTGTCGAATCCAATCACAAGGAGGAACAACTCTTGTCTGTGCCGGCAGCTGTGACGGTATTGACCGCAGATAAGATCAATCAAATGCAGATATGGAATGTCAATGATCTTTCCGGTATCGTGCCCAACTTTCAATATGCAGATCTAGGTGTCGGCTATCAACAACAGGTAGCAATACGTGGCATCAGTATCTTTAGCGAAACACCGGCCACTGCTACCTATGTGGATGGCGTAGCGGCATTGGATGTTTCGGCGACCGGCCTGCAGATGATGGATATAGAACGGATAGAGGTTTTGCGAGGCCCCCAAGGTACACTCTACGGGCGCAATGCGATGGGAGGTGTCATCAGTATTAAGACAAAAAAATCCAATAACAACTTACATCGCGGATTTGCTGAGGTTAGTTTGGGAAACCAAGGTTTGCAACGTTATGGCTTAGGACTGCAAACCCCTTTGTTGCCAGAGAAGTTATCCATGAGCGTATCCGGGCAATATCAAAAGTTGCACGGCTTTTATACCAATGACCTTGCTGAAGCAACGGTTTTTGATCGGTATACAAAAGAGCGTATCTCCTTAAAAGGTACACCCGAGGATGGTGTGCGTATGGGAGACAACGAAAGCTATTATGGTAACCTTTCTTTTCGCTATGTAAGTTCCCCAAAATTAGCTTTCACCTGGAATAATATCTTTCAATATGAGCATTCTATAGGGGCGAGCGCTTACTACACTGCTGCAGCGACCAATGAGATCGCTATTCAAAAACCCCGCAGATTCATGGTGAATGATCTAGGTAGCCACCGGCGAACGTTTTTTGGTAGCAGCCTCAATACTTCTTATTATCATTCGCGCTATACCTTGACGAGTACTACCGCTTTCCAACGTATATTACAGGCCTATCATCATATTGATCAGGACCTACTGCCTGATAATGCAGTTTTTGGCTCATCCTATCGAAGGAAATTGGGCGACCCTTTTCCGCAGACCGTTTTCAGTCAGGAGGTCCGTATACAATCCGATGGTGATAATCGACTAAATTGGACAACCGGATTATACCTATTCAGCCAGCATTTTGATAAACAGTATGCAGCAGTTTACAAAGACCTTGCCCTGATGTTTGGTATGCAGCCTGGCACACAGATCTCAAAAACAGATTTTTTCAACAGCGGGGTTGCTGTATATGCGCAAGCCGACTATGCATTGGTCGAAAAGTTAAAGGTAGTGGCAGGTATACGTATCGATTACGAAAAACGTATCGCCGATGTTGGCCGTTACTATCTCCATGAAGACCAATCCCGTGCGTACGATGTCAATGACACCACGATGAAGAGTAACTTCGGGGCAATTTCTCCAAAAGCTGTCCTTCAATATGAGTTTGGTACTAATCAGCAGGCATATGCATCTTATACGCGAGGTTTTCGGGCCGGAGGTAACAACTTATTCTCAGGGGGCAAATACGTGAGTTATGAACCCGAGTTTTCAAATAATCTCGAAGTCGGGTACAAATCTATGTTTCTGGATAACAGGCTTCGATTTTCAACAGCCCTGTTTTACATCCACTGGGTTAATATGCAATTGGATATGAACCCCGAACCGGGCTACTGGATCATTGATAATGTGGGCAATGTTAACTCTCGCGGAGTAGAAGCCGAGATTAGCGCTGTTCCATTCCGTGGCATGCAGATTGATGCCAGCTTTGGATGGAACAACGCCCGGTACGGAGATTTTTATTATTTGGGTAAAAATATAAAAGGGAACCGTGCCATTCTCGCTCCCGAAACCACCAGTATGATCGGTATCCAACAATCATTCTCCTTTAAAAAAGATTGGCACTTTGCCGCTAGAGGTGAGTGGCGCAGAATGGGGAATCACTACTTTGATCTCATTAACAGTATCAAGCAAGATGCTTATAATCTGTTTAATCTCAGAGCTTCTGTGCACTACAAGAAAGTTGAACTTTCCCTTTGGTCGCAAAATATTGGCAATATAACCTACCTGACGTTTGCCATGCCGGGGTATTTTAAACATTCTATAGTAAACCGCCCTCGAACCATAGGGTTGACATTCCGAAAAACTTTATGATGATACTACGCTATATCTTCCTTTTTTGTACACTGATCTTCATGGTTGCATGCAATTCTTCGGAGAAGTTACCTCCGTATGAATATGGTTCAGGCCGGGAAAAGCTACCTGAACTGACGCTTTTCAACCATGATAAAATCATGAAGGATCTATTAGGGCCTGCTCCGATAGACGTAAAGACAATCGGTATTTTGGTTTATGAAGGAGCAAATACCATGGAAGTCATCGCTCCGATGGCCGTATTCTCCGAAATGATGAGCGTCAAGATAGACTATATTGCTACGAAAAAGGGAGATGTAAAAACTACTTTGGCAACTATCGAGGTATCAAAAGCGTTAGATGATGTAAACGAATTAGATTTGTTAATCGTTCCGGGAGGAAACAAACAGGGGCTACTGGAGACCATGGCTAATCCAAAGATAATCGAATGGATCACAACAACGGATAAGCAGACGAAGCTGTCGGCAGGAATCGGGTCGGGCGTTTATATATTGGCCAAAAGCGTTGGATTGGCAGGCAAACAGCTCTCACTTCCTTGGTACAAGGCTAAGGAAAATGCTTCGCTAATCGACGTACAATATAGTAGGGAAAGGTATATAAAGGACGGAAAATATTACACTTGTGTCGGACATACCGCATCAATCGATATGTCTTTGGCAATGTTGGGCGATATTGCAGGAAGCCCCAATTTGGAAGGTGCAATGCTGGACATGGAATACGATCCGCAACCACCTTTAGAAGGAGGACTCCCCGAACTCAC
The DNA here is from genome assembly GCF_041925275.1 of Parapedobacter sp. 2B3. Classification (NCBI taxonomy): domain Bacteria; kingdom Pseudomonadati; phylum Bacteroidota; class Sphingobacteriia; order Sphingobacteriales; family Sphingobacteriaceae; genus Parapedobacter; species Parapedobacter sp. 2B3. The sequence goes on from NZ_JBHEUZ010000036.1 coordinate 13,311, forward strand.
CACGGATTCCATATTGAATAGAGCTATGCTGCACCATTTTGATATTGACGGCTTACAGTTTATCAATGATCAGAAAATCCAATCTTCTACAGATATTGTTAATATAGGGATATTGGTCTATCCCGATTTTTTCACGTTGGATGCAATCGGACCTTTAGTTGTCCTTTCTCAATTGCCTAATGTACACGTTGAATTGATCAGTACAGGAGATAAAAGCATCAAGAGCGGAAGAACATATTTTGGAGTGGATAAAAACATTGCCGGAGTAAACCAATTAGATGTACTCCTGATTCCCGGAGGCGCAGATGGAACTTGGGCTGTTGCACAAGACCAAAATATCTTGGACTGGATTAAGCATATTGATCATAATAGCAGGCTTACATCAAGTGTTTGTACAGGTTCGTGGGTGCTTGGATCGGCAGGCTTATTGGAGGCGCGACGGGCCAGCACCAACTGGTATAGAGCTGCTCAAATGATGGAACGATATGGCGCGACATTTACGGGCGATAGGTATACCATAGATGGTAAGTACTGGACATCGGCCGGTGTTTCGGCAGGAATTGACATGAGTTTCGCCATGATCCAGTATTTTGCTGGCGATGACGGCACAAAACACGCTATGCTCAATCTTGCTTATCATCCACAGCCGCCTATAGAAGGAGGCTCTCCCGAGAAAACAGACGATCTGGTGTTGGATATGATGCACCAGATGTATGACTATTTAATGGCGCCGTTAATCAAGAAGTAGAAAATCTATTTCTTTACTTTTCCCATGCCTCTTGATTTTGGCCAAACTGGCTCAAAGCCATATTGAGCATATAAATCATAGGCATCTCCGTCTGCAATGAGGTTGATATAGCAAGATGACGGAAGTTCTCGCTCGATAAAATCATTGAGCTTTGTCATGATAAGCTTTCCAAGACCTCTCTTTTGGTGCTTTGGTAAGACACAAATATCAACGACCTGACAGTGACAGCCTCCGTCTCCAACCAATCTTCCCATGCCGATGATTTCGTTATCATTCTCCGTATCTAAGACAATTACGCTGCAAAGTGAGTTTTTTAGTGCTATTGTTGCAGCTTTTTCCGATTTTGGGAAAAGCCCGCAAGTCTCTCTCAAAAATCTGTATTTTTCTACAGTTGGCAGGCTGTATATGACTTTATATTTCATTTTTAAACATACGATTTTTTCAACTGTTGAAATAAATAAAAATGGTGAGAGGCTATATGAGCCCCTCATCCGTGAAAGAATAATACCCCTCGGTTGTTACGATAATATGGTCAAGAATCCTAATGCCGAGCAATTCTCCAGCTTTTATCAAACGATTGGTCAGTGTAGTGTCGGCCGTGCTCGGCTTGAGTGTCCCTGAAGGATGGTTGTGTGCTAAAATCACTCCTGTGGCATTAGCTTTCAGTGCTGCGGTGAAAATCAGTTTTTGGTCAACAGGTACAAAATCGGTTCCGCCGGCGGATACTTCGAATATGCCGAGTGCTTTCTTAGCGTTGTTTACCAGAAGTATCTTGAACTGTTCGATGAACTCGATCCTACCTTCATCCCATGTTGCCATCAGTACACTGTATGCCTTTCGAGAGCTGTTGACTGTGGGTCGCTCGGATGGCTTTACTTTGGACTTATACACAAGCTGGATTTCCGCTGCGATGAGATTGTCAATGATGGTGTTGTTCGCTTCCATAATCTAATTTTTTGAAGTGTTTGAAAAGAATTAATTATGGTGCTTCACGCGGGCATTGGTTAGCAAGTCCAAAAAGCAACGGAATAAATGAAGGGCATTGGGGGGCAAGTGTTTATGCCGGAATTTTTTGGAATGCACCGAAGCTAATGCCCGAAATTGGTGCCGGAATTAAGATTTTCGGGCAAAAGGCGTATGATTGATCGAGTCAAGTTTTCACATGCCGAACGGTCTTAATTAGATAAAACACAATCGAATATTTGAATCGGTGTCTTTAGCATTTTTTTTGCCAATATTTTTTTTAAATTTGAGCAAGGAATCGAGCGCCTCAGGTATGAGTGACTGAAACGCGAGGCTATCATTAATGACAAAGCCTTACAGCAAACTTTAGTTAAACCGCTGGCATAGGTTGTGTTTAAACACTCATGACAACAGTATAAGTCCAGTTTTAACATAAGGTTGCTATGCAATTTGAAATCACAAAAAAATGCGCTGATTCGCTGCGCTCTTTCTCTTTAGAAAAATTCGGTATTCCATTAAAGTCGTCGCATGCACATGAACTTGTGGCCGCTTATTTTGGTTATTCGTCCCGTGCGTCTCTACTGTCGGACTCTAAACGTCCTATCAGTAATTTGGCGGAGGCAGAATTTATTGTTCTAACGCCAACTGATTTTATCAAAGAACGTTGCAGAAGCCTTCATGGCTTGCCGGAAGATTTGCCACATGAATTCGCAGAAGGTGTTTACTCGCCCCTTTTCGACGAAAAATGGATTACACGGCAATCTATTTGGCCAACTTTAGAAGAATTGGGAAGAGGGCTTGCCGACCAGCATTTGAACTCGAAGCCTTCTTTTTTTAGAGACCTGAAGGTTCAGCGACATGGTGTTAAGTTAGAATTCCATGAAGGTGAAGTCGCAATCGTAGTTTTTCGCGAATATGTTTCTCCCAGCCTGTTATTGTCCTTTCAAAAAGGTACAAGAGGTGTTGTTTATGTATTCAACCTGAGGCGCGTAGCGGGCTCTATAGGTTACATAAAGACAAGTCACTATTCTGCCGAAGCTGAGACTTTGGAGGAAGCTGTTATTAAAATGAGAGATGGTTACCATAAAATCATTAGTACTGCGGAGTTCTCTGGTGAGGCTGCGACAATTGTAGACAACGTCTAATTTAAATAAACCCGTGCTAACTCTATTGTAGGAGGCATGGGTTTATCTTTTACTTTTTCTCAGTTTTTATATGCTATTCATCCGTGGGTGCGTTAATATCCTCTATATTTCATAACTTTAGCAATTGACACAACAATGGAATTAAATAAAATTGGTTTTTTAGTGAATGAGGGGGTTTATTATCCTGCGATACTGGGTGAAACGAGTAAAAGTAGCACAGTGCTCCAGCCTTTATTTGAGGCATTTACCAATGCATTGGAAGCTATTGCCCAGAAAAAGGATGACACAACGAAAAACCAAATTATTGTCAAGATATATTACGATGCAGATTTATTCGACGAACAAAAAGCTGTTAATAGGATTGTAATTGAAGATTCGGGCATAGGGTTCAATGATGATGAGTTTAGGCGTTTCCTAACGTTTAAAGACAACAGAAAAGGTTATCATAACAGAGGTTCGGGTCGGCTACAACTTGTTCATTTTTTTTCTACTGTCGAATATTTCAGTGTTTTTAAAGAC
>NZ_JBHEUZ010000037.1:0-16489 GCF_041925275.1 Parapedobacter sp. 2B3
GCATTAAAACAAGGGCTTAACTGATTTTATTTCAAATCATTAAGCCCTGTTTTTTTATATAGGCTGCGACTTTTAGGATAAAACGAAAACCAACACACCTTTGATGATTAACGCAAAGAACCTCTTAGTCATAATTCTTTCCATTTTTAATATTCGATTTTTTGCAATGTTCCTGTCACATCTTCGTACTTGGTTTGATTTCCAGCCCTGAAATCTGGCTTCCCACCGAATACGTTTGCACTCGCATAGCTTGGCGATGTGGATTCGTTGCGTATGCATAGCGCGTCAAAGTTGAAATGGTTGTTTGAAATAGAAACAAATGCGGATAGTTCGCCTATCGCTATGGCAACACGCTTGGGAGAAGCAGGCTCGGTAAAATGATTGTTGGCTATAATGACATCTGAGGCATACTGGCAATTTACGTCGATCGATTCATAAGCACTTATAGGGTCCGTATTGTTGAGGTAAATACTTCCACCCTTATTTTGACAATAAAATAAGTTATCACTGATGGTAACTTGTCTGACTCCCTTAAGAAAGATCCCGTTCTGCCGATAATTAATATGGCTATTCGTCAGTCTAAACGCTGGCTCCGACCATTGTGGATAATCCTTTAGATCGATGTAAACGCCATGGTTAGCGCTGATGATGTAGGTTTTGTCTATAATCCCGTCCTCGGGCATCTTCATATTTCCTCGATAAAAAATCCCGTAGTCCGTTTTCCCCCATATATAACAACTGGTAATCAGTGGACTATAGCTATCTTCAAGAAAAATACCGTAATCCATAAACAGATTTTCAGTCCCCGCACCATAGCGTGGAGCTATCTCTACCCGTTCAAAAGATGGATACCATGCATTATAACACTTGATCCCACTTTGAAAGTACCCCGTAGTATGCTTTTCTCCTCTAATTAGCACATCTTTCACTTGCAACATCCTGCTATGGTGATCCCCTGGGTTTACGTTATCAAACTCGATAGCTGTCCCCTTCCCTTCCCGATTGGCCACAATAGACATATCGCGGACGGTGACGGAAAGTAAGTTGGTTTTCCCTTTAAAGTAAAGACCACCGTCATTATTATCACATATCAATTCCGTCACATCTTGCCCCACCCCCCTAATTATTAGCCCACGATGAAAATTAAACCCAAAAAACAAAGTACTATCTATCACAATACGCTTTTCGATCCGATATCTGCCTGATGGGATATAGATCTCGATCTGCTTACTTCCTATGGCAGCCGACAGGATAGCATCAAAAGCGGGGGAACTGTCGCCTACTCCAGTACTGTCTGCGCCAAAATCCACAATATTGTAAAATGCCTGCACATCATTACGGGCTCCCTCTTGCTCATCCCCATCCGGCTCAATAGTGATTTTCTTCGTACAGGACACTGTCAATATAAAAACCAACAGCACCACTGCGATCACGTTTAAATTGCTCTTCATAATTCTGTTTTTTTGAGTCTAATGTTTAAAATTGGATTCAATCACATCATTGAAAAATTGCTGGGTATTTCCGGATGAAATAAACCGGGGTACAGCTCCACGCATGGCAATAACTATTCATTGGGTAAAACCCGTAGGGACTGAGGTAATCATTCCCTTCGTTAAACACTTCCCAGAATGTATCTGCGCCTTTCTTCACCATACTTCCCCAATAAGCCGTCAGTCTATCCTTTGCTTCCGCGTGAAGGCCGGAATTAACGAGCGCCTGTATGTAGTAGTGATACAAATAAGGTGAATTGGGCTTTACAGCATCCACCTGCTCGTCCACCTTACGCAGCAAGTCTCTGGCCCTTTGCCCTTTCACTACACCTCCCAGAACCATCCATAGCTGCGACGCATAAGAAAGCTGCGAATCGAGCGTGCCCACAAACAGTTGCCGTTTCCGGTCATACATTCGCTCAAGCGCCGCTCGGGCCAGCTTGTTGGTCAGCGCAGGCACATCCGCTATTTCCCCCTCCTTGCCCAGTCTGGAAGCCAGTTCATACGACTCCTTCAGTGCAAACACCATGAATCCCTGCAAAGCAGCTTCTTTGTGAAGCTTGTCGTTCCAGTCAAAAAATACCCAGTAGTCTTTGATGGCTTGCACATAGTTCACCATGCCATCATCCCCTACCAAGTCACGAACGATGTCGATCTGTCTCCTAGCCACAGGCCACAGGTCCTTTGCTGTTTCCATATCCCCCGTGGCATCGAGATAGGCATTCAGCGTCGCATTGTACAGCAGTGCGTATTCCAGCAGGAATGGTCCGCGCTGCGCATGTGGAAACGGCCGCTCGAACAACGTAGGGTACAGGTAGCCCGACGTATCGCTGACGCCTGCTAACAGGTACAGGCACCGCCGGGTCAGATCTTGCTGATCAAAGGAATACATGTTGGCCATCGATTGCAGATAAAGGTCGCCTATCCACAGCCGACGATCCCGTTTCGGGCCGTCCTCAAACACCGTTTGCATGCACTCCTTCAGTGTGAGCAGCCCGATACGGTCAATCTGCGCGACCATAGGATCGGTGCCAGCGGCAAGGTTGTCTGGTTTTCCCGAAGCAGAGGTCGTTGCCATACAGTATGCCGTACTGAATGCGAAATCATAGTTCGGCAGCCCGATAGCCTCCACTTTGACGTATCGAAACGCCATTCGCCTGTCTAAGACAACTGTGTCCGACATGGTCATCACCGTCACCTCCTCATCTTGCAGCCAACCGCGCGCCAAGCTTCCCGGATAAGGATCAAATGCCGTCGCAACTTCGGACGGAACTTCGCCAAATGTGAATCTCAGTTTCACCGGCGCGTCAGCTACCCGATTCAACGCCCGTAGTGAGAAGTGAAACGTACCCGTCAAGTGTTCACCAAAATCAAGCACGACTGGCTCTTCTTTGGAAAACGGGCAAACATATAGTGTGTTGACATTCCTGGCGTTCGCAGCAGCATACCCTTGGAAAGCTTCCGGTGCGTGGGCGATTTCTACTAACCGGAGCGGATATCGCTTTGTGCTGATCAATTCCGGGATGTTTGCCCGGGCCTTCTCCAGCCATGAATCGCGCAAACCCGCATAATGATCGCGATGGGTTGAAAGCAGGTCGGCAATCGCCACAAATACCCCGGCCGTCCAGCCAAGGAATTTAGGCATTTCGTATTCGTTTACCGTATTTACCGATCCGTCATCCACATTATATTTCTCCCACAAGTGTCTAGTCCGCCGGAAATTTTCGGTTACCGTATTCAGGTATTTATTGCCAATACGCCTTCCTTCCTCCAAATAACCGTAGTCATACAATCCTTTTACGGCCAGATAATGTAAAGGTGGCCACCCATTGGGGGTATCCCATTGGTAAGTAAAGCTACGCGGCCCCTCCGCACAGGTCTTTATGCCATAGGGGGTTTCCAACAATCCAAGAGCACGTACGATTGCAGCTGCCTGTTCCTGGTCTGCCAATCCACTGTACAGCACCGAGAACAATGCAGCCGAAACCACATCAGCATGCCGTTGGTTCACGAAATCATAATCTGCGAACAACCCCGTTGCCGCATCGATGCAATACCGTTCCATAAGCGCTTTTCGCTGCGATGCCGCTTTATCCCACGCCGCGGCCGTTGTTTCTGCGCCGAGTGCCCGGTAAAATCGCGCAAAGTTCCGCTCATACAAGTACAAGTTGCTGTTCAAGTCCACCGGGTTGAAGTCTTCGCATCGGTTGTCGAAACGGGGCGTAAAATCCCATCCAGATTCGGCCTCAGCCAGTACGTGCCCGCCCATACGGACCATTTCAGCTTCACTTTTACCTTGCAGCATCCGCTCATCTCCCGATCTAGACGCCCACAGTTTCGCCATCCCGATCTTCTCCGATGAGGTGGCCGACGAGGAATACCGGTTCAACCCGTTGGGCGTTACCCGGTTGGTCATCCAGAACCTATATTCCTTCTCCAATGTCTGTACGGCCTCTCGCAACCACACGGTATCCTTTCCGTACTCAAAAACATCCGCAATCATCATGCTCAGATAGGGTGGCTGTGATCGGTTGAGCATTGCTTTGGTACTAGCGTTGGGCATTTTGCCGTACGTGTCTACCAGGTAGATGATATTGTCTACGTTGTTTTTGGCCTGCACCTCCTGACCGTCGCGCAACAATCCCAAGTTGGTAAAGTAAGTATCCCAATAGAACATCGCTTTAAAAGCAGTTTCGCCCTCCACCGTCGGCACGCTATACGGATGGGGAAGCGGAATCAAGTCGTCGCGGACGTTAGTGGCCTGCATCACGGTGCTACCCCAGTTTTCCGAGATATATACACGTACTTGAGACGCTTCACCCCCATCGTTTTGCTGGGCATTTACCCCTACATACAAAAACACACAAAACACACAAACGAAATATCTCATGTTACTTCAAGTTTAATAAGGTATGATTAATGAACCCCTTGGGCCGCAATGCGAACTTTATTTGCGTCGCTGTTTCCTAACGTATTCCCAGGGCAATACGTTCGAGCTTTCGGCCCAATCGACATAGAGCGAATCCAGTTCCTCCACTTTCTCAGGAAAAACAGAACTCAGGTCAACGGCCTCACTCCGATCAACGTCCATATTATATAATTCCCATCTGTTTTCAGGAAACGTGGATACCACTTTCCAATCTCCCTTACGTACCGCTCTGAAGCCCAAATGTTCCCAAAAATACACGCGCGCTGGGATGCTCGAACCGCCTTCAATTAGCGGCACCAAACTAGCACCATCAATACCCCTTATTTGTTTTCCGTGATATTCATCCGGATGCTCAACCAGCCCATACTCCATTAGTGATGGTACGACATCGATAATATGCGCCGGCGTATACGCCATCGTGCCGGGGCTTATCACGTTTGGGTAGCGCATAATAAAGGGAGTAGAAATTCCGCCTTCATGCATCCAACTTTTAAAAAACCTAAAGGGGGTATTACTTACATTCGCCCAAGTATTCCCGTACCCAACAAACGATCCCGGTCTGCCGGGCAAAGCATCCGCTTTACCTTTACCAAACAAACTCACATCTTCAGCACATCCGCCGTTATCACTTAGAAAAACGACTATCGTATTATCCGCAACCTCCCAACGATCTAAACAGGTCAGTATATCGCCAATTCCCTGATCCATTCGGTCGATCATGGCTGCATATATTGCCATCTTTTCCGCCCATTGGTATTGTTCACTCGATGATAGCGAATTCCAATTAGGCGCCTCTTCATACCGCTCAGAGCGTTTGGTGTTCCTATTAATTACACCTAGTTCCATCATCCGTTCATAACGGGAGAGTCGAATTGAATCCCATCCCACCGCATACGTTGCCTTGTATCGTTCGATATCTTCGGCCAACGCCTGCAATGGCCAGTGAGGAGCAGTGTACGATAGGTAAAGCAAAAAAGGCTTTTCCTCATCCGTATTCAAATGATCTTCAATCAGTTTTTCAGCATACGCACTGATCGCATCGGTCAAATAAAAATTTGAAGATGGTGGGATGTACTGTTTATCATCAATCACAAGCAGCGGCTTGCTATAATTACCCTTGTAAGGGTCAAAATAATCAGTTGCACCGCCTATCAACGCAAACGATTTCTCAAACCCCCTATTCACGGGCCAACACCAACTACTATCTCCAACGTGCCATTTGCCCGAAAAATAGGTTCGATATCCAGCATTCTCAAATAATTCACCCATCGTCATGCACGCGTCATTTAAATACCCTTGATACGCTGGGAGCGTTAGCCTGGTATCCGTCATCCCCCCCATTCCCGCATTGTGTGGATACATTCCCGTCAGCAATGATGCTCTCGACGGGCAACATCGAGCCGAATTATAAAATTGGGTAAATCGAATCCCCTCAGTAGCCAGTCGATCAATATTAGGCGTTTCGATTTCTGAACCATAACAACCAATATCCGAATACCCCATATCATCGGCTAGAATGACGATAATGTTGGGTCGCTTTGTTTGAGCCAGTGCGGTATTAAAAGCGAACGTAACAAGACAGCCGATGCTGAATAATAATATCCACCGATAAATCATAAGCACGTTATTTCCACGCATCGTGTTGATCGAGATTGGGGTTTGCATCCAATTCCCTTTGCGGAACGGGGAATACTTCGCTTCTTACGCCACGATATACATAAGAAGGCATGGAGGGTATTTCTTCGGCATCGATATTTGCGATTGAATAAGCTTCTTCAACGAGTTCCCATCTCTTCAGGTCCAAAAACCGTAGTCCCTCTAAAGCAAACTCCACGCGCCGCTCGTGCCTCAAAATAGCCCGAAGTTCAGATTGCGGTAGTCCGTCACCTTCGGCATTTTCAATAGCCGGCATTCCCACCCTATCCCTTACTTGATTAATCAACGAGGCCGCTTCAACAAAATCCTTGTCCTGCTCAATTAGCGCCTCCGCCCGCATAAGCAATACGTCTGCGTAACGAATCAAATAATAATCCTGCCCCCCTGCTTGATTCAACATTGTTCCTTTATCCGTGACTTGATCACGAACATATTTTCTAACGCCGTATCCCGTAAGGGTATTTACTTTGAGATTGGGCAGATCCAAATTAAACTGATCCCCATTAAAATAGATGGTGGCCAAAAGCCTCGGGTCTCTATCTAGTTTTTCGTTGTCTTGACTAAACAATGGCGACGTCGAAACAGGCAACCCATCCACGCAGTAATAATCATTCACTAAATTAGCCAGCGGTTGGTGGGTGGGATCCGCCATACCCGTTTGGGTGCGAGAAAACAACTCCCCTACATTAAAACCAGGCATATCGTCAAATCGAACAGAAAAAACAACATCTCCCGATAGCTCGCCCTCCGGCGTGAATTGCCGGTCGTAAGGAAAATCTAAATTATAAATTCCCAGATCGATTATCTTTCTCGTAAGTTCATCTACCGCACGCCAGTTTCCGGTATAAAGCTCTACACGGGCCAACAGCCCCAGCGCTGCTCCCTGGGTTGCGTATCCAATCAATTCTGCCGGATACACCACTGGCAACACATCGACCGCAAAATTCAGGTCTGAAATAACCTGCTCAAAAACAGCTTGCTGGCTATTTTTAACAGGGTACGGATTCTCCAGGGTTTGAGGCACTACCAGCAAGGGCACTTCATCGTAATATACGGCAAGATTGAAATAAAATAAGGCTCGCAGAAAATACAACTGCCCCAAATAGGCCTGTTTGCTCTCCGTCTTTATTAGCGCTTCATCCATTTTTTCAATATTAGAAATAGCATCGTTGCATCTCGCTATTCCCCGATAATGAGCCGACCACGTATTGTAAAAGAAAGCGTTAGCAGGATCTGCCTCACCCCTAGTGAGCGCCCCCGGACCAACCTGCAAATACCAATTCCAGGTGTTATCCGTAAAACTATCGTATTCTACAATACTACAGACCCCGCCGGTATTAAAGCTACCTCCATAAATCGAATTCGATTGTAACTGCTTATAGACTCCATTAACGACCAATTTCACATCCTCTTCACTTTTATATAGCGTGGCAGATGATATTTCGGTGTTTGAAGAGAGGTTCAAAAATTCTCCGCTACAAGACAACGCTATCGTTGCTGTCAGCAGCATACTATATATTTTAATTTGCTGTTTCATTAGAATACGGTTAAAGCGTTATATTAACCCCTACACTATACACTTTGTAAATAGGGACATTTTGAACACTGAAATTACTCATGTTTCGCTCCGGATCAAGATTGCCGTTCATGCTAGTAAATGTCAGCACGTTTTGTGCTGCTGCAAAAACCCGCATCCCGGCAAGTCCGAGCCGGCTCCTTAGCGCAACAGGTAGCGTATACCCCAACTCTATATTTCGGAGTCTTACATACGAACCGTCTTCAAGATATTGCGCAGATGGCCTTATATTATTTTCTTTATTCCCTCCAATTCGGTGCAAGGTGTTACTGGGATTTTCAGGGGTCCAACGATCCATCCAGTACCGATAAGCATTCCAAGTAACCGTTTCAAAACCGTAGGTCGGATCATCTTGGATAAATCGGTCTACATCAAGTAACCCCTGAAAAGCAAAGCTGCAATCAAAGCCTTTATATTGCAAACTAACATTCGCACCAAGGTACCATGCAGGGTGCGGATTGCCGATAACTTTCCTGTCGTAGGCGTCAACTTTTCCATCCGGAGCTCCATCTGGCCCATCAATATCAGCATAGCGTACGTCCCCTGGTTTCAAGTTCGAATACCCAAATTGTATGGGCGCATTTGCAACCTCCTCGCTGGTTTGAAAAATACCTGCCCATTGATAGCCATAATACGCCATGAAAGGCTGGCCTTTTGCTATTATGGTATTCCCCGCGATCGTTTGTATTCCCCCACCCAAATCGGTAACGGTTTGCTTGAACATTTTGGTCACATTCAAGCCTACTTGGTAGGAAAAGTTACCTCGTTTTTGGTAATTCAGATTCGCTTCTAGTCCTGTATTTAAAACACTTGCAGAATTCCTCGCCGCCAAACTCGATACGCCTAACGTACTGGGTACCGGAAAATTCGTGTATAATACATCGTAACTATTTCGCCTGAAATAGTCCACCACCAAACCCAGTCTATTCTTTAGTAGGTATGCATCCAAGCCAATGTTGAATTGCTCGCTGGTTTCCCATTTGATGTCCCGATTGGCTAAACTTGTCATCGCAACGCCGCTTGCGATTTGCTGGCCCCGACCCAAAATATAATCGATACCAGTGTCATAGGTTTGATTCCAAATATAATCCCCTATTCTGTTATTGCCTGTTTTACCCCAACTCCCTCTGATTTTTAGTAGGTCGACGCCATCTAAGAACTTTGAATTTTGAAAAAACCCCTCCTCGCTCAACACCCACCCAGCAGAAATCGATGGGAAATTCGCATACCGATTATCCGGACCAAACTTAGACGACCCATCTCTTCTGAAATTTGCCTCAAACAGGTATCGATTAGCAAAGTTGTAATTGACTCTCCCAAAAAAAGACTGCAAAGAACGTCCGACCCGATTGCCGCTAACCTTTGGATTTAATGTACCTCCGGCATTGAATTCGTAAAGATTATCTGTGGGAAAACCTTGTAGGCTACCATTAAAACCATCTGAATCGTAAACACTTGCCGAGTGGCCCACAAGAAAGTTAAACTCATGTTTAGCCCCTATTGATCCATCATACCGTACGATGTTCTCCCACAGCCATTGACTTTCTTTATTGAATGAGTTTTCCAATGTGTTGGCTGCATTTTTTGAAACAGTACTTCCATCCCACCAATAGGTGGTTCTCATTGGCGTAAAATTAGAAATGTCATTGAAATCCAGATTGACGGATATAGCCGACTCAATACTCAAGGATTTCAGCGGGATAGCGGATACACTGAAACGGTTATTAATGTTGAATGATTTATCTTCGTAGTTACCGAAATAACCCTCCTCTACCGGATTATGTTGATTAGAAAGCGCAATGCTTCTCTTAAACGTACCATCAGAGACCCCGTAATACCCATTGGAATACTTGACCGGGATTGTTGGAGATAACGCGAGCTTCTGCATAACGAGTGATGCTCTCGTGTTGTAATTCGATGGCCCCTGCAAAGCTTTATAAGCGCCCAAAAGCGAATTGTTGATACGCAACCATTCCTTAGGGGCAGAATTCAAATTCAGCATGTAGCTCAGCCTGTCGTAACCAAACTTACCATCAATGATAGATCCTTGCGAGAGGTAGCCTATCCCAACCCGGTACGTTGTATGTTGATTCCCGCCCGCAGCAGAGAAATGGTGATTCTGAACTGGTGCTTTTTGCAAAAGGACGTCCACCCAATCGGTATTTGCAAACTGATCCGGATTAGTTCCATCCAATATCTCTTGCAGATCCTTTTCGGTATACCTAGCGGCGTTATTATTTCCTCCCGATCTACCTATGAGGTTTTCATTCATGAGTATCGCATACTCATAAGCACTCGCAAACTCGGGCTTCCTTGTCGCGTCTTGTATACCAAAGTAATTATTGTACGATAGCTGAAATTTTCCTGCCAGCCCTTTCTTGGTTTCAATCAAGATAACACCATTTGCCCCCCTTGCCCCATAAATTGCAACGGCAGAAGCGTCTTTCAGCACGGTAACTGATTTAATATCGGCAGGACTCAACTGATTAAATTCTCGCAGGCCATCAAACTGCATACCGTCTATTACTACCAATGGCACTCTATTACCAAATGTCCCTATGCCTCGAATCACGATACTTGATCCATCCTGACCTGGCAGGCCGCTATTCTGAGTGAGGTTAACGCCTGAAAACTTACCGTACATCAATTGGCCTGAATTAGAGACCGGTGTGTTAATCGCATCAGACATATCAACGCTTTGTACCGCTCCGGTAAGATTGAGCTTCTTTTGCGTACCGTACCCCACTACCACCACTTCATCCAAATCATTTACCGTCTCCGTCAGTGCTACATGGATTGCTGATTGATTCTCCACCACCAATGTTACCGATTCGAATCCAACGGTCGTATAGCTTAGCGTGCTTCCGCTTTTCTGCACATCAATCTGGTAACTGCCATCAGCATTGGTAATGGTAACCACATTAGTTCCCTTTACCCGCACCGTTACGCCCTCCAGCGGATTTCCCGCTTGATCTGTCACCCGGCCAGTAACGGTTCGTTGCTGTACGCTTTCAACCGCATGACTTCCACTATTTAAATCGCTTTGTTCACGTTTTCTTTTGATGACAATTGTGTGGTTTTCAATCCACGCTTCCAGCGGTTGGTTGTTTAGCACCAGTTTCAAAAACTGGTCAACCGGCATCGCCTTCACATCTACCGTAACCGGGTGGCTCCCTTCAAACATCGACTGGAACCCATAAACTCCCAGTCCGGTTTGCTTCCGCACCGCGCTGAAGACCTCGGCTAGTTCCAGCGATTTCCCCTTGAGTGTAACGGTCTGCGAATAGATACCTGCCGAAACATGCATCAAGCCGACCAACCAAAAGAGCACAAGCAATCTCATTACCCTAAAAAGTAATTTATTTTTCATTAATTTTGACCTGTTTGGTTATTAATTGTGTTTGCGGGTGCGACGCAACATGCATTACAAACGTGTCGTCACCCAATAATTTCCGAGCTGTTTGAGGGAGGTGTTGGTAGCACTTCCCTTTTTTTAAAGACGCCAGCAAAACGTCTTCTCTTGTGTTGCTTTACCCCCCTTTTTGATTTACAATAGTTAATATGCGGTCATCCAAACGGAAACGAATCCCGCCGGATTCGAGTAACTGTAAAACGACCGATAGATTTTCTGTACGCTTGGTCATGCCGTAGCCTACCTCCCGCGGAATAGTACCTTCATAGCGGACCTCGATATCATACCAGCGCTCTACCTCGCGCATGATCTGGTCAAATGATTTATCCTGAAATATCATCCACCCTTCTTTCCATGCAGTGTATTGGTCTACATCTACTTGTTTAATTTCGGTATGCGCTCCGCGCGTGATGGCTTGTTGACCTGGGGTTAGCACGTTAGTAGATAGCCCGGCCTGCGCACCACCTGCCACCGCCACGTTCACTTTTCCTTCCACCAGCGTTGTTTTGATTTCAGGGTCGCTACCGTAAGCGGAAATATTGAACTCCGTACCGAGCACTTCGACCGTTTGGCCATTGGTTTTGACCAAGAAAGGCACAAGCGTCTCCGTCGGCAGCTGACCCGCGGGTTGCGTCCGTTGCTTTTGTGCAATATCGAAGTACGCTTCACCCGTGAGTTCGACTATTCGTTCCGTATCGCTAAAGCGACTTGGGTATTTTAATGTCGATGCGGAGTTGAGCCACACTTTCGAGCCATCTGGGAGTGTAACTTGGTAAGTACCGCCTTTAGGGGTCGATAATACCAGTTCCGCTATCTCTCCTAGTCTTCCTTCACCCCCGCCAGTGGGAGCCAGTGCTAACGATGTACCGTCCTGATATTTAATATCCTCGTCTCCAACGATGATCCCTGTTTGGGCATCGTCCAGATTTATTATTCGGCCATCGGCCAGGGTAAGCGTAGCTCTGTTCCCGCCTGGCAGGATGTTCGCCGCAGCCAAATCAAGCGCTTGCTCTTTATTACGTTGTCCTTGCTCCTCATTCCTTTGCCCTTGTTCCCAAAAGAAAAACCCAACCGACAGCGCGACAATGACAGCAGCCGCATAGGGGAGCCACCTACGCAACCTCCATACCTGCGAAGAAGCAGGTCGGATCGGCGCATCCTGCGGGCCAGCGAGTATCCGTGCCCGAATGTCGTCGCCACGGTAGGCGTTCATCATTCCCATCGCTTCGCGCTGGGCAGCCTCCCCTTGTAATTCCTCATACAATTGGCTATTACGGCTGCTGGCAGAAAGCCATGCCTGCAAATCGGCTGCTTCTCCGCTAGTGAGCTGCTCCAGTTTCGATTTATAAATCAGTTTGGCGATGTACGCTGCTTCCTTTTCCATGACTTTACTACCCGTCTACTATACTATCACTACCCCGTTGGGAAAAAGTACCAACGGGGTTCAAAAAAAATATATGTTTTGATTAGCGCAGCAGCCCAACGCACAATACCAGTAGCAGGTATGCGTCACGAGAGAGCGTGGCTCTCAGTATAGCAAGCCCGCGCTGTTTGTGGTTTTTAACAGTTTGGACAGCGAGGTCCAACTCTTGGGCGATTTCCTCATTGGTCAGCCCCTCTAGGTAACTTAGCTGCATAACCTTGCTGCACTGCGTTGGCAAGGCGTGGATAGCTCGGTATATTTGAGCCCACAATTCCGCACGGACGATGTGGTGTTCGTAACTCTCGTCGGCATCAGGAGATTGTTCTATATAATGGGTCTCGCGCGATGATTGCCCATCAGCGGCCTTACGCAATGTGTAGCAAGTGTTGTATGCCGCCCGGTAGAGGTAGGATCGGGCATGGTCTATGTCATGAAAGTGGGTCCGCTGGCGCCATAGTTTGGTAAAAACCTCCGCTACGGCATCTTCCGCTTGGTCGCGGCTGCCGAGGTATCGCTGCGAAAAGTAGCACAATGGACGGAAATAGGTATTGTACACTTCCGTAAACTGGACAGTATTTCCCATATCAATGGGATTGCTAGTGGGGTGTCTCCGATCTTGTGTCACAATATAGTCAGCATTGACAGGGGTAAAGTTATAGAAAACTTTTTAATGCAGGAATTGGACGGGTTCGCGATGACGGGATTCGACATTTTGAATAGCTCCCGACAAACGTCTTACTAATCAACGCCACTACTACTCCATCCCGTAGTCCCGGATGAGCCATTCCACAACGGGCTTGGCCTGATGTTGCCGGTCAAATAGCAACGGATAGTCCGTTCGCCCCATCATAGGCCAGTTGTTCTTCCACGAATCCCCGTCGGCCACGCCCCAAACCGTCACCCGGTCGATCACCTGGGCGTGTTTGATGAACAATTGGAAATAATCGTACATCAACTTGTTCCACCGTTCGGATACATCGTCCGGCAAGCCGTCGGCATACGGATTCAGTTCCTGTTGGAATTTGAAATGCTGGGAAATATCAGCACCGGTATGCTGGCCCGGCCAAGGCAATACCGACATATCCAGCTCGGTGACCATCACCTTCACCCCTACCGCCGCGAACGCCACGATACTCGCCTCAAAGGCCTTCAGGTGGTTAGACCGGTCCATTCCGAGATGCCCTTGCATACCAACGGCATCTACGCGAACACCATGCGCTTTGAGTAGCTTCAATAGCCTTAACGTGCCTTCCCGCTTTGCGGGCAATGCCATCGAATAGTCGTTATAGTACAGCTCCGCATTCGGATCGGCTTCGTGCGCATACTGGAAAGCCAGTGGTAAATACGATTCGCCCAACAGTTCGTAGAAAATGTTATGGCGGTAGGTTCCGTCATCATTCAACGCTTCATTGACGACATCCCATCCTTTTACCCGCCCTTTATATCGCTTTACGACGGTTTCGATATGCGTTTTCATGCGTTGCTTCAATAGGTCGGGGCTTACCTGTTTCCCTGCTTCCAGACCAAACCATCGGGGCAACTGGCTATGCCAGATGAGTGTATGCCCAATAACGGTCATTCCATTTTTCTCGCCCAACGCGACGAGCTGGTCCGCAAATCGAAAATCAAACACCCCTTCGCTCGGCTGCAATCTACTCGCTTTCATGCAGTTTTCACCGACAATGGTATTAAAATGCGTTAATGCAAGCTCGAGCCCGACGGAATCCTTGCCTGCAAGTTGCTTTTCATTTAATGCCGTGCCTATTAAAAAGTGATCGGCCAATGCAGCCTTTAGCGTAGCTGCATGGTCACCCCCCTGATGTACGGACTGGGCGGCACCGGATGTCACTCCTAGCATGGCGATTAGCGCCGTCAACACCATGTTTTTTATCAGTTTTCGCATTGGTTATCAATCTTATCCCTAGCTTCCGGTAAGCTACTAAGTGTTTTCTGGAGCTAAAAGTAAGCAATTTTATCGATGCCTGTATTTACTTCTACGCGTACACCGTTTCCTTATTTATGGACGATAACCCATTCTGCGGTATCCCCATCCCCTACCGCCGCGTCTGCAGTTAAATACGATTTCACTTCTATCTACGGATACGCCGGCAGTAACATGTTCCGCCGCATTTGCGTGTTGTTCGTAAATCATAAGCATACGCTTCCTACGCGGAACTGATTGCTTATGCGGGCATTGCGGTGTATTAACCGGCGTAACGGTTTTGTTTTGAAGTTGGAACCGTTTACCAACCCGGCGCTTGTTACCCCCTATACGCGCGCATTGATCAGTTTTACGCCGGAAGTATGCCGTTTCACCGCTTCCGTAGTTACGTTGCGATGCATTGGTGCTGTCTATACAGCGGTTATCGTCTAGTCCTACTCCAACCTAGTCTGTTGCTGCGTACAACCAGCCCGTTGCGCGGCGTTGATGACCAGGTCTGCAACAGCACTTACTACGTTGTCCGTGTAACTGCTTATTGACTTCCCGCCTGCTGCTGGTTGTGCGCACGCATTGCTTAGTGGTGCGCGGTTACTGCCCACCGATACCGCGAAACCGGTTTCCTGATCCGGCAAACCACTTACTTGATCCGGCAAACCGCTTACTTCGGCTGTGCAGCGGCCTATTGCCGGGTAGTCACTGGATGGTTCAGCATCCGCCCAAAACAACGACGCGGCAGCCTGCAATCGGTCTGCCGCGCCTGTACCCATGTACACTGCCGAACGGGATCGTCCCCGCGTATATGGATTTACCGTCCGCATCTTTCAATAAGGTGTGCGCAAACTTTCATTTACTTAAATGGCCAAACCCGGATAAACCGCCAAGCCACCCATGCGCCCGCGCCTACCATGATGCCCAGCAACCACCAACTCCAACGTATTCCCTGCACTTCGCCGGCCTTTTCGCTGACGTCGTAGTCGCGCCGCTCCCGATCCACTTGTCGGCTGGACGAAACTTCCTCCCGGTGTACGGAACCGGTCGCCACCTGCCCGGAAACCCCCAAGCGGATGTGCTCTTCATAACGGATACGGCCGCTTACTTCCGGCAGTTCAACCACCCAGCGCCGCTCGATTTGCAGCGATCGGTTCAGGGCCGCTTCCATGGTGCCTCCACGGAGGCCGGATCGTTCTTCCAGCATGCTCATCTGGGCCGAAGCCGACTGTGTCCGTTCGGTATGCCGTTTCATGGAACAGGCCCCGAAAACAACGGAGCCTGTTACCAATATAATCCACTTATTCATCGCGTTACGGGATTATTGTACCCACACTTTGCCCGTAGCCACCGGGCTCCACACGCTTATGCCACGTTTGTTGAGTGAGCGCACGCGCAGGTAATACAGCACACCATCCTCCACGGGTGCATAGAAGTTGCCACGCGAATCGGAAACCAATGGCAGGGATTGCCACAGCGGCTGCCCTTCCAAATCCAGTTCAGTAGCAACCTGTATTTCGTACTGATACGCTTCGCGGATGGCTTCAAATTCCAACAGGATTTCCGCCGGCCTATTGGACGGGCGGATACGTGTCCACGAGGACGTACGCGGCGCCTGCAGTCCCGTTGGGTCTGCCACCGGAAAGAATCCCGAACTCAATTGTAATGAGCTTACATTCGTAAAGTTGTTGATGTAGCCAGCTACCGCCCGCATGGCCTTGAGCAGCGCCTCACGGGCTTCGTCTTTCTCCTCCTTCTGCTGCCCACTCGCACGGCCATTGGCCGTAACGGCCTGCTTGGCCACGTAATCGAGCGCCAGCGGCTCATAGTCGACAAATGCCGGGTTCATATCCGGAAAATTGATATTCGTACGCAAGGCATCCGCCGTACGCGTAGCCAATGATGCGAGGTCAGCATCACTCATGCCGCTGTAATTGGTTACTAATTTTGGTATTCTCATCTTTGTTGGTATTTAGTACTTAGTAGATAGTACATACCTAAAAGTCGCAGCCTTACTTTACCGGCGAGAAATTCCATACAACCCTTGGCTTGGCAATCCTTTATTGGTCAAAA
>NZ_JBHEUZ010000038.1:0-16447 GCF_041925275.1 Parapedobacter sp. 2B3
CCTCTAATTCTTCCATGTGGTCCTTTTGGGATCACAAGTTAACACTTTTAAGGAAAATGGAAATCTGTCGTGCACCCGCCAATCACCCTACTGGATTTTTACTACCTTTGACGTATTCAGTTATCGAACTAGTTGAACGGAAAAATGGCTGCCGAATTCTTATCGGATGAACGTACCTTGCTATCCAAGATAGCTAAGGGGGATCAGCGTGCCTTTCGAATAATCTATGACAGTTATTATAACCGCATCTTTGGCTATGGGCGTCACCTACTCAAATCCGATGTGCTCGCGGAGGAACTGGCGCAACGTACATTCCTGAAAATATGGCTGCTCGGTGAAAGGTTGGAAAAAATCAACCACTTGGAAAGCTACCTGATTACGATCTCGCGCAATCATGCCTTAGATGTTCTGCGCCGCAGAAAGCTGGAAGTGCGCGCAAGCCGTAAAAGCAACACGGATTGGTCAGAATCACATAATGACACCGAAGAAGAAATCATGCTCAATGACACGCGCAGAGTGATCGACGAAGCGATTGAATTGCTGGCACCCCAACAGAAGCGCGTATTTCAGCTCTGTCGCCAACAGGGCTTAAAATACGAAGAGGCCGCTAAGGAGCTCAATCTTTCACCCGCCACGGTGCAGTCTTACATGAAGCTGGCGCTTAGCGCGCTGCGAAAACACCTGGCGCATCGCACAGACCTGATCATATGGCTTGTTATTTTCAAACTGATTTAAAAATTT
Source organism: Parapedobacter sp. 2B3 (assembly GCF_041925275.1). Taxonomy (NCBI): domain Bacteria; kingdom Pseudomonadati; phylum Bacteroidota; class Sphingobacteriia; order Sphingobacteriales; family Sphingobacteriaceae; genus Parapedobacter; species Parapedobacter sp. 2B3. Next base: position 742 of record NZ_JBHEUZ010000038.1, read on the forward strand.
CACTCACAATACCCCCGAAAACCCCAGCCATTCGTCTACCTTGAAAAGCGCATCGGCTTTGGCGAGAAACCGGCCCGACCGATGCCAACACAGGAACATGGACAACGGCAGAATTGCTTTCTTGATTGAACAGTATCTCAACGATTCGGCGACACCCCAAGAATTGAGCGAACTGGAAAACCTATTGGCCGATCCAAATGCCGATCGCATGGTCAAAGATGCATTTTATGCCCATTATTATCGTCTTTCCGAATCCGTGGCAAATGACCTCCATCCAACGAACGAAACGAAAGAGCGGATATTCCGACAGATCGTTATGCAGCCCCAGCATCAGGCTGCACCCGTTAGACCCCGTGCGGTAAGGCTGCGGAGGTGGCTCCCCTATGCAGCGGCAGTTCTGCTCGCTATGTCAGTCGGCCTATTTATTTGGAAGGGTAGCCAGCACGCTCCCTATCAAGAAATAACAGCCGCGCAGATACCCCCAGGTACCAACCATGCCACCCTCTCGCTCGCCGATGGCAAAACCATCACCTTGGATGACACGCAAGACGGAATCATCGTCGGAGCGGGAACGATCACCTACACCGATGGCCATTCGCAAATTATCGGGCTGGGTGATGACCGAGCGCCTACCGAAACACTCGTGCTTTCAACGCCGAAAGGTGGAACATACTCCATCGTCCTCCCCGATGGTTCCGAGGTTTGGCTCAACGCAGCTACCACCTTGAAATATCCTTCGCGGTTTGATGACAACGAGCGCGTCGTATACTTGGAGGGCGAAGCCTATTTTGCGGTGACAGAAGTGAGCGGAAAAGGAGGTGCACCGGCCAATGTCCCTTTCAAAGTTGTGAGCAACAGCCAGGTAGTCGAGGTGTTGGGGACCGAATTCAATGTTTCGGCCTATGCGGATGAAAGCGAAACGCAAACAACACTGGTAGCAGGGCGCGTAAATGTTTCAACCAGCAATGGCAACGCGGCGGGTACTGCCATACTGGAGCCGGGAGAACAAGCTATGAACCGCCAAGGGGTCATACATGTCCAAAAAGTAGATCCAGCGCAATACACGGCGTGGAAAGATGGCTTTTTCTATTTCAACAAATTGCCGCCTCAAATTGCTATTGCACAATTGGCCCGTTGGTATGATCTGGAGGTAATTTATCAGGGGACCCCCCCGCAAATCAGTATTTTCGGTATGATTGACCGGAATAAACCGCTTGAATCTGTTTTAAAATCGCTCGAAAAAAGTGGATTGAATGTTAAGGTCGTTCATTCGGCGGGCGCTAATCGGCTCATCGTCTTGGGAGAGCAATAAATGAATGTTAAACTAAAAAAGGAGCTTAGATCATGGGAACATAGTATACAACCAATTTAGCATCCATACACCAAAAAAACGGATGATGCTGATAACATCACCCGCTTCATTTGCTTGGATTCGATACTCGGCCGCTGTGTTTACTGAAGCCGAAAACCAGTTTTTTAACCACCCAAACGTTACAAATATATGATTTTTACACGATGTGTAATGGGCTGCTCCCAGCCCTTTAAATACCGCTTATTACTGATTATGAAACTAGCGATTTTCTTGACGGTTGCCTTTACATTCCAAGCTGTCGCTGAAAGCAAGGCACAAAAGATAACGCTTTCGGTACAAAACACCGCCCTACGCGATGTGATGAAAGAGATTCAAAAGCAACAGGGTTATTCGTTTCTGTTTCGTGGCGAACGGATAGCAGGTACGCGCATTGATGCCCAAGTTAAACAAGCTGACTTCGCCGATGCGATGCAGGCTATTTTGACCGGCCATGAACTGGACTGGTCCCTTGACGACGGCATCATAACGATTATGCCAAAACAGCCAATAGCAGAAAGAACTCGGCTCCCTGTGCAAGACCATACCCTGACGGGTAGGGTAACCGATGAATCGGGGATACCATTGGCGGGCGTGACCGTACGTGTGGCAGACAAAGACATCCGTGCCGTAACCGATCAGCGAGGAGATTATCGGATGGTGCTGCCCGATGAAGAGGTCCTACTGATTTTCAGCAGCGTTGGGTTCGAAACACAGGAACAACAGGTTCGCGGCCAATCCAGCCTTGATATCGTCCTGAAAACAGAAGTGGGCGATTTGGACGAGGTGGTGGTCGTTGGATACGGAACGATGCGAAAAAGTGATATAACAGGAAGTGTTGCTTCGATAAAAGGGGAAAAAATCACAACGACCAGCTCGGGTAGCTTCGAAGCGCTTTTGCAGGGCCGCGTGGCGGGCTTGCATGTGATCAATAACAACAGCGACAACCCGCAGGGCGGTTCGACGGTGCGGGTGCGCGGAATTAGCTCCATTAATGGCTCAAACGCACCGTTGGTGGTGGTTGATGGCATCCCCTTCGGCGATGCCGGGGGGTTGAATCTCATCAATCCGAATACCATTCTTTCGATGGAAGTATTAAAAGACGCCTCGGCAACCGCAATTTATGGGTCGAGAGGATCTAACGGGGTGATTATGATTACCACAAAACGAGGCGACAAACATTCGCCGAATGTCTGGCTCGACCAAAAGACCAGTTTCGGCACCTTTAGCGATAAACTGGACTATTGGCGCGATCCATTGCTCATGGCTGAACTGGCGGATGAGGCCAATGAAAATGCCGGTATAGACCCCATATACATCGGCAAACGGGATGCAAATGGGACCTATTACCCATCGCGGGCAGCTATTGGCAGTGGCGCCTGGCCCTACTATACGGAATGGGATGACTACGTGTTTCGCCCCGCGGCAGTAACCTCCGAAACCAATCTCGGTGTGCAGGGCGGGGGCGAGAAAAGCCAGTACTACCTGGGTCTCGGCTACTACGACGGCCAGGGAATGCAACGCAACGACGACTACCAAAAGCTTACCCTGGATTTGTCCTACCAGCACGACTTATCGGATTACCTGACCATTATTTCGAAAGCGGGATTTATTGACGGAGACCGGAACCGGAACTATGGAATGAATTACCAGCGAAACCCACTATTTCCAGTATATAACGGGGATGGCACCTATTTTAAAGCCAACTCGCTTGACTATGGGAACCCCTTGGCGCTCACCAACGAAAGAAAGGACATCTCGCCGAATACCGATGGGTATGCTACGCTTCAGTTTAACGTGAAACTGGCTAAGCCGCTGGAATTGGTGCTACGGGGAAATACGCGCGCCGGACTTTCGGGGCACAACTTCTATCATCCGCGCGTATATACCCAAGGCGGGGATCTTTACGACGGGGAGGGCGGCATTTCATCATCATCATATCGAAATGTGACCCTCGACGGATACCTGACATACACGCAGACGTTTGCCGAGAAACACGCCTTTACGGCGATGGGCGGTGTTACCTACGAAAACGGAACCCATAAGAGCCTCAACACGACGGGGCGCGGCTTTGCAAACGATAACCTGATGGAGGAAAACATGTCGGGCGCAACCGAGCGTTTTATCACGAATGGCTTCAGTAAGTCGGTATTGGCTTCGGGTTTTACACGCTTCAATTACGCATTCGCCGGTAAATACCTATTCACCTTCACGGCGCGTGCAGATGGGAGTTCGAAATTCGGCGATAACAACAAATGGGGGTTCTTCCCTTCTGGAGCGGCAAGCTGGCGCTTATCGGAAGAAGCGTTCTTGAAGGATGTTGAAGCCATCGATGACCTTAAGGTACGTGCAAGTTATGGTGTTTCCGGAAACCAAGGGATTGCGCCCTACCAAACCATCTCTAAATACGGCCAAGACTACTACTACCTCAACGGAGACGAGTTTATCATCTACGGGCTCGGCCAACAGATAGGCAGGGAAGGTATCGGTGACCGTTATGTGCAGTGGGGAGGGATGGCCACGAAAGACTTGCGGTGGGAAAAGACATCCCAATTTGATGTCGGGGTAGATGCATCGCTATTTGGCAATAGACTCAACGTAACGGTAGACTACTATTATAAGAAAACAAGCGACCTGCTGCGTCAGCAGTTCCTCAACCCGAGCACCGGGTTCGATCGGGTTTGGACAAACGACGGCGAAATCGAAAACCGGGGGGTAGAACTCGCGGTAGACGGAAGAATCTTGACCAGCGGAAAACTGAAATTCGATGCCGGACTCGTGTTTTCACTGAACCGCAATAAGGTGGTGAACATCGGAACGCAAGAAAAGTCAGGCTACATCGTAGACCACAACGGGCTCCGGTATGAACCCTACGGGGGAGGTATCTTCAACGATGCGTACTTGAATGTATTGGCTATCGGCCAGCCGGTAAACGCCTTCTATGGCTACCAGGTGGATGGGATTATTCAGGAGATGCCCGATAACCCGGTAAAAATGACCCGGCCGGGCGAATTTAATTATGTGGGGTTGCGGGAAGATGGTACACTTGACCCGGACAGCCGCCAGATCATCGGAGACCCGAATCCGGATTTTACGTCCAGCTTAAACTTCCAGCTCACGCATGACGCCGGAATAGATTTCTCACTGATGTTTTACGCCCTATATGGAAACGATGTTTTCTCCACCCGTAAACTGGATCGAATCTCGCTGCAGGAGGGGCGCTGGACGGGTGAGAATCCGAACAATGTACGCCCTAAACTTCGCGCAGACAGGCAGTATTTTGCCTCTTCGTGGTTTGTGGAAGACGGCAGCTTTTTCAGGATCCAGCAGGTAACCCTGGGCTATACGGTTCAGCATATCCCCTTCTTGAAACAAGCGCGTATTTTCCTGAATGCCTCCAACCCCCTGGTATTTTCTAAGGTAAGTGAATACGATCCGGAGGTAGGAGAAGATGGCCGCGGCTCGGCCCCGTATCCGCGCGTGGCGATTTACACCGCTGGTTTGCAACTGAAGTTTTAGTATCAACATTTAAAGACATGAAAGCGATAAAAACCATTATTTATTCCGGTTTGGCATTTTTGTTCGTCTCCTTATCTTCATGCGAAGATATGTTGCGGGAACAACCTTATGGCGTGTACTCGGATGATAATTTTTTTACAAGTGAAGCCGATGCGTTAAATGCGTTGCTCTACGCATACGATCCGATAAGTAACATCGAATATGGAGCACGGTTCCTGTTCAACCTTACGGATATTCCCACAAACCAATACCGCTCCTATAATAAGGGGCTTGAAACCGGTCTGTTTGAATGGGAAGTAAACCCCAATACCGAGGAGATCCTCTATTTTTTTAAGTATTGCTACCTCGGCATTACCCGCGCCAACAGCGTGCTGGAAAACGTGGGCAGTATGGCCAATATTTCGGATGACGCCCGCCGGCAGTTTTTGGGAGAAGCTCATTTTTTGAGGGCGTTCCATTATTTCATGCTGGTGCGCGTTTACGGTGAGGTACCCTACCATACCGAGGTGGTACAAGGTGTTCAAGATGCGAAAGCACATTACGCATCGCTCGAAGAGTTGTATGCGTTGATCATCGACGATTTGGAAGAGGCTGTGTCGATGATGAACATTGCTAAGCAGCAAGGGCGTGCGGATAAAGTAGCTGCGCAGGCCCTATTGGCGAAAGTTTACCTCACCTTGGCTTCATCGAAACAGACCGGTGCGCCAGGATACGAATGGGTTTCAAATGCGAATGAACTGTATGCAGACGCCGCAGAAATGGCCGGCCAGGTGCTGAACGGGCAGAATACCTATGCCCTCGAACCCGATTTGTTCAACGTTTATGATGTGGAACACCAAGCCGATAGCCGGGAGCATATTTTCATTACCGCGATGACCCGCGAGGGTAGTGGCTTCGAAGGAAATTATTCGCAATTGCCGCAGATATTCACGATTGGGCTTCCGAATATCTATATCGCTGGTTCGCTAACGGGGGTTGGCGAGGTGATGCCGATCATTCAGCCGGGACAGCAAGGTTGGCAATATTACCGTGTAGACAACGCGTTTTATCATCGTTTCGACGACAGGGACTTACGGAAAAGCCTGATGGTGACAACCATCTATAATGCCGATGGATCCGTATTGGCCAACTGGTCTGAAGAAAACTTGACGAGTTCAAATCCGACGCTTTTTGCCTTCTTTTATCCCTTCAGCAGAAAATATACAGACCCGCATTCGAATTCGCACCGCACGAGCGCCAACCTGTACCTCATTCGCTTTGCCGAAGTGGCTTTGACCTATGCTGAGGCAGCCGGGCCAACCGATGCGGGGTATTATTGGGTAAATGAGGTAAGGAAAAGGGCCGGACTGGACGAGTTGCCCCCCGGCTTATCCGACGAGCAGTTTAAAGAGGCCGTGTGGGATGAATTGACATTCGAACTTGCTTTTGAAGGGCACGGTCTTTTTGAGCTCCGGAGAACCAATCGGGTGCTCGAAGAAGTAACCAACAAACCGGTAAATGAGGCATATGCCTACTTCTTCCCGCTGCCACAACGTGAAATCGATTTAAATCCCAGAAATTAATGAAAAATTTTGCAATGAAAATGAGATGTAACGATATACTGTTTTGGCTATGCGCAATGGCAATAGGCATTTCAGGGTGTAATAAGCTCGAAAACGAGCTCACTACAGGCGCAGAAATCACGTTGTCCTCGCAAGCGGAGGTAGACCGCTACAAGGCCCACGGGGATATCCTGAAATTGACCATCAGCGGCGAATCCATTACCGACATTTCGGCGTTGGAGGTACAGCAAGTCAAAAACCTAATCATCGAAAATACCGGTATCGAAAATTTGCGCTTGCCGGCGTTAAATGCGGTAACCGTCATGATGCATATAACGGGTAATCAGCGGCTGCTGTCGCTTGACGGCTTGGAGAACCTCCAGTTTGTAAATGGCAGTTTGATTATCGAAAACAACGATGCGCTGGAAGATATATCGGGGTTATTGGGACTGAAGGTTTTTACAGGGAATTTGACCATCGCGGAAAACGACCGATTGGGTAAAAATGAAGTTTGCTTAAACGACGGGATCGGGCTTTGTGCCGTTAAAAGTCTGGTAGAAAGCGGTGTGTTTACCGGCACAGTGACGCTGGCTAGCAATCACCCCGAAGCGCCAACTTCGGTCCAAGCAATCGGGCAGATTCCGGGTGATGATGTAATCAGCTATACGCTGCGATCGAAAGCCGATATCGAGGCGTTCGCTCCACTCTCCGATACGGTGCTCAACCTTACGGTAACCGGAACGGAGATTAATTCGTCGTTATTGAACATGCTGAGCAGCAAGATAAAATGGGTGAAAGGAACGCTGTTGATAGAAAACACCAATATGGTGGATACCGAAGGTTTTTTTGATAAGGTACATTGCGACGGAAGCATCATCCTCCGGAATAACCCGCAGCTTTTCAATCCGCAAGGATTTAGAGGCTATAAACATATCAAGGGTGATCTGATTATCGAAAACTGCCCAAGCTTGGCCTACTGGTGGTCTGCCGCGGGCGATGTCGGATTCTCCGGTATCGAACGCATCGATGGCAGCCTGATCGTTAATCCCGCCATCGGCGTGGAGTCTGGCGGGGCCAGCTTCGTGAAACTGAATCACGTAGGTGGCGATTTCATACTGGTGGGCAGCCCCGACGCAGGCAATATATGGAACCTGGACACGTGGTACAGCGTTGGCGGTGGAATCAAGTATATCGGCGGCGATCTGGTGTTCAGCAATCACCACACGGTAAACGGCTTGAGTGGTTTCCAGGCGCTGGAATACTTGGGCGGCGACGTGTCCATAATGGACAACGGAGCGGGCAATAACCAAGAGATTCCGCTGATGAATACGAGCGACCAAGTGGGCTTTTGCCTCATCAAAACATTGCTAGACAACGGCGTAATGAAGAAGGAAAATCCGACCATTCAGCTCCGGGTAAAACCGGGTGCACCACTGATAGACATTAATACATTGGCCGCCTGCCAATCATCAAATTAAAATCGGTACGATCATGAAAAAATTAATTAAAAATATAGGGGTTATACTGGCGGTGCTGTTGAGCGCATGTAGCAAATCTGGAGAAGTAACGGTAACCCAGACCCGGCCACACTTCGAGCGGAACTATATCTTTTCAAACGGGAATATACCGCGCAATGTGTTGGATAGCTACCTTTCCCGGAGCATCCTGCAAGCCGAATACCTGAATTCCGAAGGGTTTTACAACGATGGCCCTTATCCCTATAAGGCGGATGATTTCCGTATGCTCAAAGAAGTAGGGGCCAAGTTCATCGGCCGGGCAATCTATTCCTGGGATATCCCCGAAGCATTTGCAAACCCGGCGTTCCTCGGAAATGCAAAAGCGCGGGCAGAGGAGGTACATGCATACGATCCGGAAGTGATTTTTCAGGCTTGCTTATTTGAAATCGTATCCACCAAGGTTGAGCAACTCCAAATCCCCACCTGGGTTTTTGAAGCCTTTGATCTGCCTGCCGAAAACCGGAATTTCGACTACGACCAGATGCTAAGCACGGAAGGCAAATTCGTGGACCATTGGCGGGTAGGCGCTAGCGTTCCGGACATTAGCAACGTAGAAACGCAGCTATTTTTCTATTATATGGCCGCGGAGTATATCAACATCGGTATTGAAGCGCTTCACTTTGGACAAGTGGAACTGATGGCCATGAACAGCGATGGCAGCGGCGTAGAAGCTTGGCACACTGTGCTGAACAAGGTGCGCGACTATGCACTGATCCACGCACGAAGGGGAACCGTATTATGTGATGGCCATATGGGAAGCGGTGGTTTGGTTCGCGACGGAAAGTTATTGTTTGACTTCGTTTCATTTCCGATGCGCATTAAGGAGATCATGGGCGATCCGCAAAAGGGAGAATTGAAAAAGTTTCATCTCGATGCCCTATACGGTCGGACGAAGGGCGGAATCACCCCAAGCGGCTGGAGTTGTGACCGCGCTCCTTATATCGTTGAACTAGACAATTTCGGCATCAGCGAACATCCGGGGACGCCAAATCTGAACGATCACTTTGTGTGGGGGTTTGACGAAATCTCGTGGTTTACCAACCAGCCGGAAGCCTACCGCAACGAATTCCTGGTCTATGCCGACGATTGGATTGAACGGGTAGACCCCAATGGTTTTATCCAAATGCCGGGAAGCCGCGTCACCAGCGGGACCAGCGGAAATCGCTATCGCGCAAACGCCACAAGTGATGCTTGTCCGATAGGAATGGGGCAAGAACAGGTCATTAAGGAAATCTGGGCCCAATGATCTTTGCGCCCCGGCTGCTTTTTCGAAGAGCAGCCGGGGTGCTTAAAACAACTCAACCGGGTCTATGGCGAGAAACGTCTCCCACGGGATGCCGGATGCGCCGATCAACAACACCTTGTCCGGCTTCGTTGCTTTTCGGAATGCGGGCATACTAACACCGGTTTGTGTGCGTCCGCTCTTCACTTCCAACCCAAGCACATTGCCCCGGCGCTCCAATACGAAATCAACTTCATGCCCTCCTTCCCGCCAATAGTGAATGTTATAGCCCCCGGCATAGGCGCTATTGATTAAATGTGCGCCCACGGCAGACTCGACCATATGGCCCCATTCATCCGGCCTTTGGCGGATTTCGGAGAACTGCTCGTGCCGCTGTGCGCTGATTAGTGCGGTGTTGTGTACCTGGAATTTCGGACTGGATGAGCGTTTGCGGATTAATTTCGAGTCGTACTTTTCGAGGCCCCCAAGTAAGCCTGCGGTATTTAACAAATCCAGGTAATGTGCTAGCGTCGTGGTGTTGCCGGCGTCTACAAGTTGTCCTAACATTTTGGAGTATGCCATGATTTTTCCTGAATAAAGGCACCCCAGCTCGAATAGCCGCCGCATCAGGGCGGGCTTGTCTACGCGCGTCAACATCAAGATGTCGCGCGAAATACTCGTTTCTATCAACGAGTCGTGGACGTACCGTTTCCAGCGATCCTCGTCGTCCTTAAGCAACGCGGCACCCGGATACCCGCCGAACCATACATAGGTCGTCACATCCCAACCGAAGGCATCGCGCATTTCACTAAAAGACCAGTGGCCTAAGTAGGATGTCTCAAACCTTCCGGCCAATGATTCTGTAAGCCCTTGTTGCAACAGCAGTCGAGAAGAACCCAGTAGGATGACCTTGATATTTCGCCGCTCGCGGGTATCGGTATCCCACAATAATTTGACCGTTTCACTCCAATTCGAAATTTTCTGGATTTCGTCAACGACAAGCAAAAATTCGGAGGCTTGCTGTTGGTTGAGCATCAGCCGCGCCGTTTCCCATTGTTGCTCCAACCAAACCGCTCCTGCCGCCGGCACGGCGTCGGCCGTGACAAAATGAAATGCGTGTGGATAGTCGGCCGTCAATTGGGTCACGAGCGTGGTTTTGCCAACCTGTCTTGGTCCCATAACCACTTGGATGAAGTTTCGTGGTTCATTTACTCTCGACGTAAGCTCTTGTAAATAAGGTCTTTCAAACATATCTGATGATTTACTCAATACAGTGAGTAAATTTACTCAATTTAGTGAGTAAATGCAACTTCGCCGCCAGTTACCCGCTCAGGACGCCGAGTCAACGATCAGATGGGGGCCTTCGTGGCCCGGGCGCTCATCATGGAGAACTTGCCGTCATTGCGGTTTCACCGATGAGCAAGCAGCTACTGCACCTCGCTTGGCCGAATACCGAATTGTTTTTGAAAAGCTGTTGAAAAAGCTTGCGTTGTGCCGTATCCGTATTTTATTGCAATGTTGGTAATGGAATCCGTTTTGTTATGGTGCAGTTCTTCAAATGCCTTTTCCAATACGGATTGATGATAGAATTTGATGACGGAAGTATTATAAATTGCCTGAAAACCCATTGTTAGTTTAAAACGGTTCAATCCTATTTTTTTGCATAATTCCTTAACGGAAAGTTGCAATATCTGGTCTAGGTTTTGCAAGAGGTTTTTTGCTTCCTGCAGTTTTTGAACATCCTCGGTACTAAATTTTAGTTCTTGTTGTTTAACTGATGAAATTGCATTCAAGTAATGCGCCATTATTTCGTATAGCTTGCACTCCATATATACTTTTCTGAAATTTCCTTTAAGCCTGCATGCCAATACCTGCTTTATAACGATAGTAATTACCTTGGAGATATCAAATATCGCTCCTTTAGCAGATTTAGAAAAAACAGCATCTATACATTTTTTCTTTTCACTTTTTTGGTCGCTGTCAAAAAATTTATCAACAACATTCAAAAAATCCGCTTTGCTAAATATAAGGGTTACCTGTTCAAACTTTTTTCCTTTCTCGGCTATAAAAAAAGAGTCTTCACCCTGAGGATTATACATGAAGCTTTGCCGCGTACTTATCTTCGACGTTGCGGTATAATCCCATTCATGAACAAGGTCTCCCTTCATGCTTATCGTCAGTAGTACATTGTTATTGTAGTACTGATTATACTGCATTTTATACGTCTCAAGTGGTATTCCGGAAAGATAGGCCAGCCTTACATTTTGAGTCAGCGGAATAATCGCTGTTTGTCCTTTGCCGAGCACTGGTGCCTTAAATTTGAGCATTTCATCTTCGCAATTGAGACGTATAATTTCTTCAAATGGCTGCTCTCTCAACTCTTTAATAACAATAGGGGTTTGCATGTTAATCATTTAGATATGCGACGTTACGAAAAATAATGCGTTTTGATGAAAAAATAATGCGTTTTGATGAACGGCCTCAAAATAGCGGGGGGTAAATTTGTTAACAAGAACAATATGAATACGGCTTTAATTTACAGGGCAATCCAAATCCTGATTTAAATACCATGAATTAAAAAATAAGAAGGATAAACAGGGCCGCTGAAAACTGTATAGAGTAGGCAATATTCTTTTAAACGATAATGAAATGGGACAAAAAACGCTAAGTATTTCGCATGATTCAACTACAATTAGGACGACTAATCAGGGTATCAAATTAACATCTACGGGTTCGAACGTCCATAGATTAAAAATAAGAGATCATGGAGAGGTATCGGTCAATCCAGGTCAAACCAGAGAATTGCCTGGGATAGCTGCCAACACCGAGTATAAAATTGAATTGCTTACTCCCGGTTTGGGTGGAGAAGTTATCGTTGATTATTAGCGAAGTCAGACCCTTATCGTCGTTTAATCGCACACCGCGTTAATAACGAATGGAAAAAGAACAAATTGAAATGCTTTAACATAAACTAACCATTACCATTATGGCCAGAGACGTCAAAATGACAGTAAATAACAATACCGGTAAGGTGTTGAGGTTAAAATCCAAAGATCCAAAACACGGAAAGTTTACTTCGAGCCCCCCGGAAATTATTGAGGGGTCTGGCAGTTGGACTTGTACAAGCAAATCCGCCGGGTTATATGGTCCGGAGGGAACCGTAACTTATGAAACCGACGACAGAAACACTACCGTTGAATTTTATTATAACCATCCCATGGGCAGTGCTACCAGCGCCTACCGTGTCACCCCTAATCCTTCTGACACAATGGGATCGGAAATCAAAGGCAGTTTTAAAGGCCACAGTCAGGACATCACATTTGAGCTCTATCTGATACCATGAAACCCCAGGATATGACGACGAATTCTTTAGCTACCTCTACCTGGATGGGGCACCTGGATAGCAACACCCCGTTGAATGGGATTGTGATGCCCGGAAGCCATGACGCTGGCATGTCTCAAACGGATCACTGTGGCGTAGGGGCTCAATTCAAACCTGGAATGGTGCGGACGCAAGCACTAAATATCCTGCAACAATTGGAAGCTGGCTCCCGATATTTCGATATCAGGGTGGATTACGACCATCGGGAGCTGGTTACCTACCACAGGTCCGGTGATGCTGGATGCAATGGCCAACCACTGACCGCTGTTCTGGACCAATCTCTAGAATTTATTCAATCCCATCCTTCAGAAACCTTTATCCTGAAATTCTCCCATATCCGCAGCAACCAGAAGAAGGAGCGGGAAATAAAAGATAGGATTGATCAGTTTCTGGCCAATATCAAATACCGGGAGCATCTCTTTACACATCGAAAAAGTGACGTCAATCTGGCGAAGATCGCACTGGACGATTGTAGGGGGAAAATTATGCTGATTTTTGATTATCCCGAACACATTGGCACCCGGGCGGCCCGGTTTCGATACCACGATGGATTTAGCCGGGATCCTTCAGGACAGGAAATTGGCGATTATCGCGGCCCCAATCTCACCGTGTGTGATTCCTATTCCAAAACCACTCGTCTAGCAGAAATGAAGAATGACCAGTTGGCAAAATTGGATACGTATGGAGGCTTAGACAAAGATCATTTCTTTCTGCTATCCTGGACGCTAACGCCTGATATCCATACTGCGCTTGATCCCACTGGCTCTGTAGAGAAGTTGGCAGGAATAGCAAACGCTGCTTTGGAGGAAGTATTGACGGAGCGTATGCACCAGCCCGATAAACCGAAGCCGAACATCGTCTACCTAGACTATCTCAATGTGAAAACCGCTCAAAGCATTATTCAGTGTAATTTTTAAACAAATTATTCAAACAACATCGTATGAGCAATTCTGAAATAAATAACCCCTTATATGGGGTAACTATTGGGGCAACTACCTATGCCCTCGCCGGGAAATTTAGCTCCAGCGTAGTGAAGGAGCCCATTAGCTTAATGATCTCTCAGGAAGAATCCCAAAAATATATGTCGGGCGAAAGCAGTTATATATTTTCAGAAAAAATGAACCAGGGTTCATTTGGCATGTCTGGTGCTTATGGCGTTTCGGGAGTAAGCTTACTTAAATCTTCTTTGTCGGCCTATGTTGGGAAATCTTCCGCGGCCAGTAGCAAATCAGTGTCGGTAAACTACAATGCCATTTCTGTTGGAGGAGTAGAGTATATCAATTTTGAGGAACTTACCGCCAGCGATTTTATTGCCAGCCTGAACAAGGCCTGCCAGCAAAGTATATTGTCCGTATTAGACGCATACAACGCGGTAATGGCCGAGGCTTCAAAATCAGGCCTGGATTTGTTGCATGTGTTTCATCATCATGACGCGCAAAGCAACTCATTGAAAAAACTCATCAGCGCATGGATAAGCGCGTCAGAACAATTTACACATGATTTTGGTGACGGCCTGGTGGTCGGCGTTACCTGGGGAGCCTTTGGTGGAGTGAAAATGGTGATGACTTCCGAGAGTGAGTCCAAGTCCTGGAAGTATGGTGGTCAGGCAGATTTTTCGTATGCCAACATTTTCGCCGCTGTCGCCGTAAAGGCGACTTACGATGGCAGCCAATCCGGCGCTGAGGCCAAAGTGAAGGTGAGTTGTACCAGTTATTTGAGCGGCTCCGTGCTTACCACGCAGATCGACGAATGGTTTCGCAAGGTAGAGAACAAAACATTTAACGAGCTGGCCGACGTCAATGTCATGCGTGAAGCGCCGAATATGGTTATTACCCATGGGGCACCTTCCATCCCCGATTTTGTACAGCCTAAGCCTGGAAATGACATTATCGAAAAAGTGGAAGAAATAAAAGATCTGGAGGGATTAGAATCAATCGCCAAAGCTTCGGCTTATGAAAAGACCAAAGAAACCGAACCGGAGTTTACTTTCGACGAATTTATAAATAATGCGGATAAGCCTGCAAATAAGGAAAAGCTGGATGAGTTTAAGCAGAAGATCATTAATAATGATATCGATACATTAGATTTTTCAGCGAATAAGCAAAAGGATAAGGAGGAAAAGCTAAAAGAGAAGTACAAAGACTTGGCGATGAGCTCAGCTGCCGGTTTTTCCGCTTCCGCAACAGAGGCAAATACCAAAGGATATGTTCCGCTGGGTGTATGGATCAGCAACTGGCCCGACCTTTTTCCATGGTTGGCCCAAGGGTATTACAATAGTATTGATGGCATCGATGGGGAAGATACGGTGAGAGCACGGGTAATGTTACAAGACTACCAAACCCTGAGCAGGATGTATTACATAGCCCATTCTTCTGGAATCACCGAATTTAAGAGAAAAGACCCATCTAAGCCAAAAGTGACTTCATTGAGTATAGCCGATACCTTTGCTAATGCCGCGGGAAAGATGCAGGACATTTCGGGAAGTCTTGGCGGAACCAGCATCAAAGAGATTTATGAAAGTTTAGGCGAGGCCGCCAAGCGTATTTATACGCTGTGGAATAACGTGCCTCTCCTTAGAAATTGTGAGTTGGGCCTGGGCTTACTAAAAGATAATAAGACCATAGAGGCTCCTTTACAAAATATGGATAAAGGTAATGATCATACTCGACAGGCCTATTCGCTAGGTACCTGTGATTTTGATGGAAAAAACTACGCTGCCTTTAGTCGCGCCTACAAAGTCCTACCTTTGCTGACGCCGGATGGGGATATTTGGGCTTTTGGGCCGGAGCAGGGCGGATTGAGCTCCATTTATAACAATGAGGTTGTTTTCTCTAAACCTGGAAGAGCAAAATATTTGGTATTTATGTATAACAAGGACGATAAAACGCTGAGTAACGGCGACAGTGGAATCAAATTGTATCCCATCCCCTTCTCGGCTGCACAGAATGTTTCTGCCTGGAAAGGAATGTCTTTCAGCACCAATATCGGCTCTGTTAACCGTTTAATTCGGGATTTAAGATCCCTCAGCGGTCAGTTGGATAAACTGAATGCCTGGTCTTTCAGCAGTGCCAATTGGAACAAAAATTGGAGTGGTACAGATGGGTGCACGACAGATTTCCATTTTCCTTAAAAGTGTTAACTTGTGATCCCAAAAGGACCACATGGAAGAATTAGAGG
>NZ_JBHEUZ010000039.1:0-14765 GCF_041925275.1 Parapedobacter sp. 2B3
GAACGGTATGCCGGGTGGTGTGAGAGGTCGGAAAATAGAATAGGAGGAAAACTATTCTATTTTCCTCCTACTCGATTCCCCATCCATGTTATGACGACAGGATATCGACGATGCGTAGTAGGTTATCATTGACGGTTCCGATGTGTTTGATCGCTTTACTGAATGGTGTAAACGCCGCCTCGCCGTGTATCAGCCCAGCCATTTCACCGCGTCGTCCTTCCAGAAGCGCTTCCACGGCGACCACGCCCAAACGGCTAGCCAGTACGCGGTCCATGCAAGACGGGCTTCCACCCCGTTGGATATGCCCCAGGATCGAAACGCGCATGTCGTAATGGGGGAAACGCTCCTTGATACGTTCAGCCACCGCAAATGCACCGCCGGCATCATCCCCTTCGGCCACGATGATCACCCGAGAGGCTTTATTCTTACGGGTGCGGTCCAGGCGGTCCATCATCGCCTCGTAATCGACTTTGTTTTCTGGGATAAGGACGCATTCCGCTCCAACACTGATACCCGACCGCAGGGCAATGAGTCCGGAATCACGGCCCATCACCTCCACCACGAATACGCGATCGTGCGACTCGGCCGTATCGCGGATTTTATCTACCGCATCAATAACGGTGTTGATGGCCGTATCGTAGCCAATGGTGAAATCGGTGCCCACCAAATCATTATCGATGGTGCCGGGCAGACCGATGACGGGGATGTTGTGTTCTTCGATGAATTTGGAAGCACCGGTAAATGTACCATCTCCTCCGATGGCCACCAAGCCATCGATGTTATGTTTCTTCAGGTTCTCGTAAGCCCGCTGGCGACCGTCTACCGTACGGAATTCCTCACTCCGTGCCGTTTTCAGGATGGTGCCGCCACGTTGGATAATATTGGCCACCGACTTGGCGTCCATCGGAAAGATATCGTCATGGACCATGCCGTCGTACCCCCTCCCAATTCCGAATACGTTGAGGTTGTAATAAAGTCCGGTCCGGACCACCGCGCGGATGGCAGCGTTCATTCCCGGGGCGTCGCCCCCGGATGTAAATACGGCAATGTTCTTAATGTTGCTCATGCGTTTACTGTTGACTATTTAGTTTGTTTTATGTTGTTTATAGGCGGTTATGCCGCTGTCCAAAAATTTAATGTAATTCTGAATGTCTTCGTTATACGCTTGGGCAGGCACCAGCTGGTTCCCGTCGTTATCCACAACCACGTAGTAGGGTTGGGCGTTGGTACCAAAGCGTGACGCTTGGAGGTCCGACCATTTCTGGCCTACCCGCCGTATTCTCTTTCCACTGAATGAAGATACGTAGTGTTCCTCTGCGGCCAACTCGGTCCGGTCGTCTACATATAACGATACGAGGATATAGTCCTCTTTCAGCCGCTTCAGCACTTGCGGATCGGGCCATACGGATTCTTCCATTTTCCGGCAGTTCACGCAGCTCCATCCCGTGAAGTCAAGCAATACAGGTTTGTTTACCTGCTTAGCATATTCCAGTGCCTGATCGTAGTCATAGAATGCATCGATGCCGTGCGGCGCAT
This sequence comes from Parapedobacter sp. 2B3, assembly GCF_041925275.1. NCBI lineage: Bacteria > Pseudomonadati > Bacteroidota > Sphingobacteriia > Sphingobacteriales > Sphingobacteriaceae > Parapedobacter > Parapedobacter sp. 2B3. The sequence goes on from NZ_JBHEUZ010000039.1 coordinate 1,537, forward strand.
GGAAAACATCGCCGTATTTTTTGACGATGCCGCTGCTTGCCTGCGGGGCTTGGCCCATCCCAATCCCAACTTGGTGTAGGTTGAAATCCTGTGTAGGCGAAGGCGGCAGCCATGCGCTCAATGGTTTCAAGGGGGCTCCCCATAGCCCCGGTATCATGTATACGGTAAACGATAGGACTGTGATGGCGAAAAACAAGCGAGGAATGGAGATAAAAGGTACGTCACTGTCATGTGAGAATTTCAGTTTGCCCAGCAGATAGAAACCGAATAGACCGAATATGACAATCCAGATGGCTAAAAAAACGTCGCGATCAAGTACGCCCCAATGATAGGCAAGGTCGACATTTGACAGGAACTTAAATGCCAGTGCAAGTTCAAGGAATCCCAAGGATACTTTTACCGTGTTGAGCCACCCGCCCGATTTCGGCATCTCCTTCAATAACGATGGAAAAAAGGCAAATATCATGAAGGGGACGGCCAATGCAACTGAAAAACCCAGCATGCCGATGGCAGGGCCTAACAAAGCGCCTTCGGCTACGGCCTCTACCAACAGGTAGCCAATGATAGGGCCTGTACAGGAAAAGGACACCAAGGCAAGGGTAAATGCCATGAAAAATAGCCCAAGGAAGCCGCTTTGGTTGGATTTTTCATCCACCTTATTGATGAATCGCGAGGGCAGCGTGATTTCAAAGGCTCCCAGAAAGGAGATAGCAAACACGATGATGATTAGGAAAAACAACAGGTTAAACCATGCACTGCTTGCCGCTTCGTTGAGCGCGGATGCGCCGAAGAGGAGCGTGACCAGCATACCCAGTGCCACGTAAATGACAATGATGAAAAGACCGTAAAGGAGGGCATTGATGATCCCCTTGGTACGTGTGCCGCTCTGCTTGGTGAAATAGGAAACGGTAAGGGGCACCATGGGATAAATGCATGGCATTAGGAATGCTGCAAACCCACCGATAATGCCGGCGATGAAAATCGCCCAAAGCGTCTGTGGACTGCCGTCGTTGTTCCTGTCGGTAGCGCTGCCCCCTGTGGCAGCTAGCTCGGGCCGTTCCTGCGCGGTATCCAGCAGGTCCTGGCCATCGCCAAACACCACATCGTCGGGCACTTCGGTGTATTCCGTTGCTTGGGCCGATGTGTCGGGGCTTTCTGTAAATTCGACATCACTGAAATCAAGCAACGTATCTTGTGCCGGTGCCGAAAGGACGGCCGCAAGCACCATTCCTAAAACCAACAACGAAAGAAAGACTCGTTTCATACGATAAAAGGTTGCAAACTTAATAAAAAAAGGCAGTGTACTGCCTTTGATTTATCCATTTTCCATTCGCCTATTTCACTGCGATGGCAAACTCCACTTCGTCGGGCGGCAAGCACTGGTTCGCATCGCATGCCATGAACTCAACAGCGCCTTTCACGGTCGTGGCCCCCTTTTTCAATTTGATTTTCTGCTGGAAAACCACTTCCTTGTCGAAGTAACCCACGTCCATCGAAAAAACTTCTTCATATTTTGTTTTTGCTTTGGGCTCGGCTGGTTTTCCCACCAACGTATAATCGGCAGATGGGTTGAAGGTAAACGACGTCTTGATTGGTCCGCCGTCTTCCACATGCTGGGAGTAAATGTGCCAACCTTGGTCCATGGTCGCTTTCATGAATACCACCGCTTCGTTGTCATTGATCTTTTTGGCACCGAATTGCCAAGTAACGGGTTTCAGGATTTGTGCAAAGGCACCGGTGGTCGCAACACACAAAACCACGGCTGCTAATACTACTTTTCTCATAATCATTCAAGTGTTGTTTTCGTAAAATATATGACTCGCTTTACCGCCTGGGGTTTAATTCCGGCAGCATTGTTCGGTGTTTGCGCTGCAAAGGTAACGAATCCTGTTTAGATGACAAAGGCTATTTCCTTGATGTCAAAATCAACGACGTGGCCGTTGAAATCTATGTGCAACCGCCCCGTTTCGCTGACACCCCGCAATATGCCGGATACATGGATGCCCTCTACCAGATACGGACGCAACTCGCCGAGGCCGTACAACCGTTGCTTGTAAGCTGTAAGAACGGTATCAAAACGGCTTGTTTTCAATGCAATGTACTCCCGTTCGATGTGTTTGCAAAGGTCGGGCAATAATTCCGGCACTGGGCAATCCCTGTGTAAAATTTGCTTGACGGAGGTGGCTCGTTGTCGAATCGCTGCGGGAAATTCGGTCTGGTTGACATTGATCCCGATGCCCACTACTGCCGATTTCCACGTTTTTCCCTTCAGGATGTTCTCAATCAGGATGCCGCCGATTTTCCGGTCTCCCACGTAGATATCATTTGGCCACTTGATCGTTACAGCCACATGAGTTAGCTCCTCCAGCCAGCGGACAACAGCGAGGCTTATCGCCGCGGTAAGTATGAATTGCTGTTTCGGATCTAGGAACAGCGGGGTAAGTAGCAAGCTAAAGGTCAGGTTTTTCCCTGGTTCGCTTTGCCACACCGTACCTTTTTGCCCCCTGCCATCGTGCTGGTCAACTGCCATTATTACAGTGCCTTCGGGGAGTGGCGTGGATTTTGACAGTGCTTCCTTGAGGTATTCGTTGGTGGAAGGGATCCGCTGTAAGGTAATCACATTTTGTCCCTCGAATAATCCCGAAAATGTGTTACTTTGCAATACGAATGAAATAAAAGGGTGTCATTGCCCCAAAACTATAATTATTTTTAATGATAAAAAACAAAAAATCAGTCCTATCAGCCCGCCTGTCGGAGATTGTCGTTCATGGTATGCAGGAAAAAAAGGGTAATGAGATTGTTAGGCTTGATTTGAGGAACATAGGGGGGGCGGTTTCTGATTATTTCGTAATTTGCCATGCAGACTCATCCACACAGGTCAACGCGTTGGCCAAAAGTGTCGAAGAGGAAGTCTATAAAGCACTCCACCAGGAGCCTTGGCGCAAGGAAGGTATGGAACATGGCGAATGGATTTTATTGGACTTCGTCGATGTAGTTGTACATATTTTTAAAACAGATAAGCGCAGTTTTTACGGTATTGAAGACCTGTGGGGCGATGCCGAAATGGAATATTACCAAAGTGCGTAATTCAAACAGAACAAAATAAAGGGAAGCAAAGGTATGCCTAAAGGACCAGATAGATTAAAAAGAGTGCCCAGCAAAAAGGTGACCCCGAAGCCGCCGCGTTTCAATATCATATGGCTGTGGGTGGCGATGTTTTTTGGCTTCTTTGCGTTGCAGTATCTTTTTACAGACGACAATGCGAAGGAGATTACCTACGAGGAGTTTGAAGAGAAAATGCTTAAACCGGGCGACGTAGATCACTTGGTTGCCTATAAACGGAATGAGCTGATCTTTGTGGAGGTTTTTATTAAGAAGGACCGGCTTGGCGATGCAAAATATAAAGATGTGCAACCCAGCTCCAATGGGTTGACGCTAGCGCCCTCCTCGGGCCCACAATACGTGTTTACGGAGTTTTCGGGCGAAGTGTTGCAGCGGAAGTTGGCCGAAGCACAGCAAGACACGCCGCCGGAGGACCGCGTATCGGTAAAGCCAGAAGACCGCACCAACGCGTGGACCGGATGGATTTTCTCCATCATGTTGCCGCTGTTGCTGATTATCGTATTCTGGATTTTCATCATGCGCCGCATGGGCGGCGGCGGCGGTGGCCCGGGCGGCCAAATCTTCAACATCGGCAAATCCAAAGCCACGCTTTTTGATAAGGAATCGCAGGTAGCTATAACGTTCAGCGACGTAGCTGGGCTGGAAGAAGCCAAGCAAGAGGTGATGGAAATCGTCGATTTCCTCAAAAACCCAAAGAAATACACCAATCTTGGGGGTAAAATCCCCAAGGGAGCGTTGTTGGTTGGATCGCCGGGTACGGGTAAGACGCTGTTGGCCAAAGCGGTGGCTGGTGAAGCCCAGGTGCCCTTTTTCTCCCTATCGGGATCGGATTTCGTGGAGATGTTCGTCGGTGTGGGTGCTTCCCGCGTGCGCGACCTCTTCCGTCAGGCTAAAGACAAGGCACCCTGTATCATTTTTATTGACGAAATCGACGCCATCGGCCGTGCCCGTGGGAAGAACAGTGTAATGGGCGGCAACGACGAGCGCGAAAACACATTGAACCAGCTGCTGGTGGAGATGGATGGCTTCGGTACCGATTCGGGTATCATCATCATGGCTGCTACGAACAGGCCGGATGTGTTGGACTCGGCGTTATTGCGTCCCGGCCGATTTGACAGGCAGATTTCTATCGATAAGCCCGACCTAGTGGGTCGGGAGCAGATTTTCAAGGTACACCTGAAGCCGTTGAAGCTGGCTGCCGAAGTAGACGCCAAGAAACTATCCGCGCAGACCCCCGGTTTTGCCGGTGCCGAAATTGCCAACGTCTGTAATGAAGCGGCACTCATCGCTGCTAGGCGCAACAAGGAGGCTATCGATATGCACGACTTCCAGGATGCGATAGACCGGGTGATCGGTGGTTTGGAAAAGAAAAATAAAATCATCTCTCCGGAAGAGAAGCGGATTGTTGCGTTCCACGAAGCGGGGCACGCCATCACGGGCTGGTTCCTTGAGCATGCGGATCCGTTGGTTAAAGTCTCCATCGTACCGCGTGGGGTGGCGGCATTGGGCTATGCCCAATACCTGCCCAAGGAGCAGTTTTTGTATACCACCGAGCAGTTGATCGATGGGCTGTGTATGACCATGGGCGGCCGTGTTGCCGAAGACATCACCTTCGGTAAAATCTCCACAGGCGCGCAAAACGACTTGGAACGCATTACGAAATTGTCGTACGCCATGGTTGCCGTGTACGGCATGAATGATAAAGTAGGCAATATTTCGTTTAACGACAACCAGGAAAACCAGTTCCAGCGTCCGTACTCGGAAAAAACCGCTGAACTGATCGACGAGGAAGTACGGAAGTTAATTGCCGATATCTATCAAAAGACCAAGCAACTGTTGCTTGAAAAGCGGGATGGGCTTATCGCCTTGGCCGAGAAGTTGCTCGAAAAGGAAATCCTTTTCCAATCAGACCTTGAAGAGATATTGGGCAAGCGACCCTTTGACCACCGGACCACTTATGATGAATTTGTAAATGGCGAATCTGGGGAAGGAGATCAAAGCAAAGCCGCGGAAGGATTGATACACGACGGCGTGGGTGATAATTCGGGGGTATTGGACAACAAGCCCGCCAAGGGCGATGCCTCCGAGACAGCCTCAACGTGAACAACGCATCGCTAAGGGGAGGTTGCCTTGCAAAGGAACATCAAAGCGACGACGGCGAAGGAGCAAATGCTGAAGAAGATTCGGCACGCATTGCTGCAAAAACGGGAACATCCGTATCCCAATTTTGAGGAGACAGCGTTGCATGCCGATACCGCCGAGCCTGCGGACGTGTTGTTTGCGCAGCGGCTCACCGCCGTAGCCGGTCATTTCATTTACTGCGAAGACGAGGTGAGCTTTATCGAGGGGTTGCTGGGCCTGGCTGAACAGGAAAAGCTGCGCCGGATGTACGCGTGGGAACCGCGGGTTAGGCAGCTGTTAGACAACTATGAGTTTCCGTACTTCCAAACCGATAAAGACTTTTCCGAGGCCGAAGCCGGCATTACCGGCTGTGAGGCACTGATTGCACGATCGGGGAGCGTATTGGTCAGCAATGGCAGTGCGGCCGGTCGGCGTCTCAGTATTTACCCGCATATTCACATCGTGGTCGCGTATGCATCACAGTTGGTCATGGATATCAAAGATGGCCTTGATTTGATCAAGCACCGGTACGGCAACGACATGCCCTCGTCGATTAGCCTGGTTACGGGCCCGAGCCGTACGGCCGACATCGAAAAGACGTTGGTGGTAGGCGCCCATGGGCCAAAGAGCCTGTACGTTTTCTTATTGGAAGACCGTTTGGGTTAGGAACAGCCTATCTCAGCCCACGGTTTCCATCAGTACTTGGCCATCCAGCATGCGGATAATCCGATCAGCATAGCGGGCATCGTGTTCACTGTGGGTTACCATCACAATGGTTGTGCCCTGCTCGTTCAGTTCGGTGAGCAACTGCATTACCTCATTACCGTTGTTGGAGTCGAGGTTACCGGTAGGCTCATCCGCCAGAATCAATTTGGGGTTGTTTACCACTGCGCGGGCCACGGCCACGCGCTGTTGCTGGCCACCGGATAGTTGTTGCGGGAAATGGTTGCGCCGGTGCATGATCTGCACTTTCTCCAGTACTTCCTCTACGCGCTTCTTGCGCTCCGCTGCTGGCACTTTGGTATAAATAAGGGGGAGTTCCACGTTCTCGAAAACCGTCAGCTCGTCGATGAGGTTGAAGCTTTGGAAAACGAAACCGATATTGTGTTTACGCAGATCGGAGCGCCTGCGCTCATTGAATTTGGCCACTTCGATATTGTTGAAAAGGTAGCTGCCGTTGTCTAAATCGTCGAGCAGGCCAACGATGTTGAGCAATGTGGATTTGCCACACCCCGATGGGCCCATCACGGCGACGAATTCGCCCTCTTTAACGTGAATACTCAGGTTATTGAGTGCTACCGTTTCCACCTCTTCGGTGCGATAAAATTTTTGTAGTTCTGAAATTTTAATCATGTTAACCGCAAATTATGATTAGTTTCCCTACATTATCGTTCCAAAATTTTAATGTGCTGATAAGCAGTGTTTTGGGCTTTTGCTTGGCATATGAACTGTTCGATATCGGACACCTGTTGTCCGATTGCGTACAACTCAGCAGGTTCTGTTATGCCCTACAACTCTGCTTGGATTTCCAATGCCAACGTAAACTCGTCGCTTACAATTTTACGGCCCATTCCTTGGAAAAACCGAACCGATCCGTACTTAGCCTCGTGTATCGTGCGGTCGACACGTATCTCGGGGGCTACGGCTTTAAGTTGGTTGCCATCTATGTCTATGGTTGCTAGGAAAACAATTTCCTGGGCGATACCCCGGATGGTCAGGTCGCCAACGATGGCGGCATCCCGATTATTGCTGTATTCCACATGTTTAATCACGAAGGTGGCCTCAGGATACGTTGAAGCATCGAAGAAATCGGCTGTTTTCAGATGGCTGGCCAACTTTTCCGCGGTTTCGCCGCTTAGGTCAGTTACCTTTATGCTGTTCATATCAATCGTAAAGTGACCTCCTTTAAGTTTATTACCCGCTACAATGCACTTACCACTCCGCAAATCAATGGTGCCCGTGTGCTTACCGCCAAAAAACTTATGACCTTCCCATGACACCGACGAGCGTTGAATATCGATACGATAATCGGAAAAACTCAACGGCTTAAAAGAAACAAAAATGAAAAATAGCACCAAAATGCCAATTATGGAAGGACTGCGTGTATTCATTTGATAAACATACGCATTTTTCCGAGCCCGTAAAAAATGCAACCCGCATTTTTGAACTCGTTTTTGGGCCGGTTATCGTATGTTTATGTGTTCGGCGAGGGCGGGCAGCCCGTCGTAGTATTTTCGGAGCAGATAACGATAGGTAATAGGGTTGTGATGGTAATAAGGACCTTCTTTCGCCAATGGGGCAAAGTGATTCATGTACTCATCGTCTACGACAAGTGAGATGGGGACTCCGGGCCGCACAAAATATGTAGAGTTGATTGTATGCGGTAGTTCCAACCCCGGCACCATCTCGGCGATCAGTTTAGCAGTATACCCACCCAGGTATTTTTGGTACGCCAACGACGATTTGGCCGCACCCTTTCGCATCCGGTTAAACGCTCGTTTCATCACCAACCGTTGGAAAAAGGGAAGGCTGTCGAACCTATCCATCAAGCGGAGGATTGGGTTGGGCTCATTCATGTCTACGTCTACCTGCTGCGTTGTAAATGGCATTTCCGGAACCACGTCGGCACTGTTCGTGAGGCTGAACGCCCACTCGGCCCTTGTCACGTTGTCAAAGTCGTAGGCAAAATACATATTGGATAGCTTCGGCGATGCGCTGGCATACGTTTTAACCCGAATGCCTCGGTAGATATTGTCTTTTTCAAGATAATGCAACCAAGCGCTGGTATAGTAGCTCAAAGCGCCGCCTTGGCTGTGCCCCGTTACCAAGAAGTTGCGATATCCGGCGGCGTATAGCGAATCGACCTTGGGCCGCATATCGTACGCCAAATAGCCAAATCCGATGAGGAATCCCGTGTGTACAGCAGCTTTTTCATGGGCGGCCAATCGGTAGGCAAGTGTATCACCAGGCGCGAGTATGAGTGTGCCTTGTGCTGGCGACATAGCACAGAGGAAATCTGCTAAGATCGATTTTGGGTTAGCGGTAGTGCCGCGAACGACGATGGTTACGGTCGAATCCGAGCGTATCCATAAGTCCCACGCATTGTCCAGGCCGATGCTTTCCGATCGGTACAGAAAGCGGTAGCCCGGCAGAAACGTGTCGAAGCGTGCATTTCTGTTGGTGTCTAGAAACGCGAAATTCAACGCCAGTAGCTCATCGCTCTCTTGCGGGTTAAACCCCGGTTCAAAAGTATCGTCACGGGCAGGCTGTCCATATATTGAGTTTACGAAAAGCATCAAAGCGATTAAGGAGTGTGTAGATATTGCCATACTGCTAAGTTATGCATAGCAATATCACGAAACAAATCGACTTGCACCGCGAAAAATGATAGCCTTCATTAGCAAATTCAAATTGAGGATATCGTAGAAAATCGTAAAAATGCGGGCCGACAATTAGAAGCTTCTGACAAGAATGTCAGACATAAAGTAAAAAATACTTTACATAATGTAAAGTATTTTTTACTTTTGCTCTCGATAATAACTTAATTTATAAGCGTCATGAAAAGAATACCACTATTCCCCGGATACTTTCGCTGGTTAGGATGTATCTTTATTATTATATCGGGTTCAATTTTTCTGAATGACTTTTATTTGCCATGGACTGGCTACGACTTCAACAATATACCATTCAGGATGTTCGTAATAGCTGACAATACACCTTTCAGAGATGGTGGGCCCGTTTATTTTGGTTTCTCAGATGTAAATCTAGGTTTCATTCTAATCATTTTAGGGGCGCTGTTAGGTTTATGCGGGATCGCGTTTAGCAGAAAAAAAATAGAAGACGAGTTTATTAATAGCTTGCGGCTATTCGCTTGGTCATGGGCGATTATTTTGTCGATACTGTATGCAGTAATGGCAAATTTGTTCGTGTTTGGAACGCAATATTTATCGCTTATGGTTTTGTTCCCTCATTTTTTGCTGACTCTTTTTATCTTAATCTTTAACATGCAGTGGTGGCGTTTAAGTAGAAGGAGGGGACAATGAAAAATCAAATCAAAATAAATCGCGTCATCAAAGGCTTTTCCCAAGAAACATTGGCACAAGCGGTCGGAGTAAGTCGGCAAACGATCAATGCGTTAGAAGCGGCAAAATATGTGCCTTCTACTGTTTTGGCGCTAAAGCTGGCTCGGGTTTTAGAGAAAACTATGGAAGAACTGTTTGAATTGGAAGACTCGGATATGTAGCGTCATTGCCTGTGGCTGACACTTTCCTGTTTCTTAGCATCATGTACGCTTTTTAGAACGACTTTAACGCCTTTCTTCGCCGAAACGCTTACTGGCCCTGATTCATCGTAATCGGCCATCGTTTCAACCGTGATCGGTTCGACGCTGACTACACGTTCCAGTACGTACACGTGGTATTCGTCAAATTCCAACACCCTCGGCGCCATGGATCTGACCCAATGCGGTTTGAAATCAATGGTATGCACACGCCATTCCCCATCCAATACCCACATCTTTGCCACACTGCCGATGCGTGATATGGTCAGGTAGGTGTCGTTATCTTTGGCCATTTCCGGGATGTCAACGACGGGCTTTGTTTTTAAAACTGCGGTATCGACCCCCATTTCTTCCAATTGCCAGCGGTAAGAATACCAATGAGGGGTATTGCCAGGGTTAACGATAAAGATATCGTTGTAGAGGTAATGGTATTGGCCTCGGTGCAGATCGGTCAAAAAGGTGCTAAGTGGCCATTTCCGCTCATTCGGTCGCTTGCGGTCGTACGGCAGGACGATTGGAACGGCGTTGGTTTCGTAGTTATCAATCCGTGCGCGGATGACTGAATCGCCACGTTCAATTTGTTCCCTAAAGGTGGGTTCGGGCTCACCGATAGGCTCCAGTGCAAGGTCCGCAATAAATTTATGGGCAAGTAACACCTTTTTGCGGATAATCCCGGAATCGTCATCTTGGGCCAGAGAAATCTGCACCGGTAGCAAAAGAGCCAATACCAATGGTAATAAAATAACTTTCATGGTTCTCCATCGTCGTCAGTTAATATTTCATTTGATACCCGTAGTCGTTATGTCCTTCCGTTGCAATTCCATCAACGGGCGGTAACTGATGATGTGTACGTTTTTGCCTGCCAACGCTTCGCGTATGGCACTACTCTTTGTAAAGGCCTTCAACTCGTCGGCGCGTGTATGTGCGGTACCGGTAATGGCTTCCAGTTCTGGCGTGAGTTCGGAGGCGTGCAGGTACAGTTCTGTCACGCCAGGTTTCAGCTTGTCGATGATGTTTAGCCAGAATTCCTCGACTTCGTGATAATCGTGCAACTCTTCATAAATCAGGTAGTCGGTAAATACCAATCCCATCTGTTTGCACCTTTCACGTAGATCGGGTTGGCCATATTTTGCCAATGTAGACTGCGACGCCATGCGCAGGGGCAGGTTGAAGGTTTTTGCCAAGCGCACATACTGTTCAACGTAAGCGGGGTCGAGTTGGAATGTACCCATATGCGAATCGATGTGCGTAATCGGGATACCGTATGATAGGGCTTTTTCGATTTGGGCTTTTCCTTCTTCATAGGCCTCATCGGCGTTGCCGTGCTGATACACTTCTTCAACGCCCTTCCAGAAGTAACCATTGCTATCCACTAGCGAACGCACCTTTTCAATAGGAGCTAAGGGTCCCCACTTGTAGTTCTTCCATTCAGACGTTAACGTAAGGTGCACACCGAAACCTTTGTCGGGATTGCTTTTTGCAAACGCTGCGATTTCTGTAACCCATGGGCAATTAAACATCATGGTGGCGGAAGAAATCAGCCCCTCTTGCATGCCTTTGATGGTTCCGCTGTTTGCGGCATGGCACATGCCGGCATCGTCATTATTGATAATTAACAGAATGGCATCTTTGGGATAGCCCAGTTGCTCCACCAAGGTTTGGGCCGATGCAGTGACGCATCCAAGTGATAAGCAGAGCAATATAGCGATGAATAGTTTTTTTACCATGATAGTCAAAGCTACGGAATTAAATGAAATTATATTCAGCTACCCTCAATCAGCGCTGGATATGAACAAAACAATAGCCATTAGCGGTTGTTGTTTATGCATGAAGAAGCGATACATACTGGCAGCCGGGGGGCTTGCCGTTGGCGCCGCGGCAGTCGCGTTAAGCGGATTATGCCAAACGCGACCGGAGGGCGTCGGTGTGGTGCAAAACTTCGATATCAACAAATACCTGGGTGATTGGTACGAACTCGCCCGGTTCGACTTCCGGTTCGAGAAAAACTTAAGAAATACACGCGCCAATTATACGCTGAATGACGACGGGACGGTGGCCGTTACAAATTCTGGCTACGATTACGTCAAGAAAAAGCACAAAGTAGTGAACGGCAAGGCGAAGCTAGCGGGCGAACCCAACGAGGGCAAGCTGAAAGTCTCGTTTTTCGGGCCATTCTACTCCCCCTATAACGTTATTGCCATAAAAGGCGATTATGAATATGCGCTCGTTATGGGGAAAAACACCGATTACCTCTGGATATTAGCGCGTACTACACATCTCCCCGAAGCGGTGAAACAGGAGTTCCTGCAGACGGCACGCCAAGCCGGATACGACCTCAGCCGCCTCGTGTGGGTAACGCACGATTGATTTTCTTGCCGTACGTATACACCATCCCGGCCCCGATAAATATCCTAACAAGCAGACCGTAGCCATTATGAGTCCGTTGGAGACATCAGCAGCCAGTTTGCTAGCAGCAAACTGGCCTATTTCCTTCAAAAGAGTGAAGAGAACTTACGGCTCGGGTTTACAAAATGCCTTTACAGTTAAGATTTATATACCCTTCCCCCTGATTGTTTTCTTCCTTCGCAGCTTCGCATTGTGGACCAAATGGGTGTCTTTCGTTTTATGGTAATACGACGTCCATCGTTCCACTATATCTTCAAAGTTTATGAAGATACGTTCTTCTTTTATTTCCTTACGTATTTCTTCAATATGACTCTTTACCCATTTATAAAATAAAATAGTATTAAAACCAATGTCGTCATAGCAAATATCATCATCATAAACATCTTTCAAAATAGAAAAGATTCCCATGAGTTGGTTTAGTTTTTCGTAGCCTTAATCGGTGCAATATTGAGCCACAGCGATAATTAAGCAATGGCGCCGTTTAAAGCCAAACTTTTCAATTATCTCTTTAGTAAATCGAGTAGCGCGCCGTTGATATATAAAGTTTCTTTCCACACCTTCTTGGAGGAGAGGACACCGATTTGTTCCAAGCCTTTTAGGTATTTCGCTGCAGTGATTCTGGATACTCCCATTCTATCCATCACGAGTTCGATTTTGCTATAAGGCTGTTCGAAAATCAGTTCGAGTAATTCCTTATTATATAGCTTTCCGGCCCTTGTTTTGATAAGTTCTTGAGTTTCAATAAACAATGTTTTAATTGCTGAGATCTGTGCGATCGTTGCATTCGATGTCTCTTCTATCGCCGTTAATATAAACAACACCCATTCTTCCCACCGATTAGCTATACGTACTTCCTGCAGCAGCCGATAATAATCACTTTTATGCCTGATGATATATTCGCTCAGGTATAGTATCGGACTGTCCAACAGGCCATGCAGGATTAAATAAAGTACATTGATAATCCGCCCCGTACGGCCGTTTCCGTCGTAAAAAGGATGGATGCTTTCAAACTGATAATGCTGCACTGCCAGTTTGATCAATGGTGATATTTCGTCCGTTGTGTTTAGATAAACCTCCAGGTTCTTCATCAGAGTGAGGACGGTATCCTTGTCATCCGGCGGGGTGTAGATCACTTCACCGGTTACCGAGTTTTTAAGTGATGTTCCAGGCAGTTGGATGTATTAGGGAGTATGTGCTAGCCCCTTCAATTCGGCTAGCGCAATGTATCCGCCCGACCAACTGCATATTTTCTGAGTAATTGATCCGCTGTAGCTTTACGCCCAAATATTATTGATATGAA
>NZ_JBHEUZ010000040.1:0-10643 GCF_041925275.1 Parapedobacter sp. 2B3
GCTTGAAAAACCTCTGTAACTAACTATATTTCAAATATTTCAAAGAACTATTTTGGATTTTAATGGGACACTAATGACATCCAGCAGCAAATGGACCATTACGTGCGGGAAGATGGCACCATCAAGATGTACAGAAAAGATGACTACAACATTGACTTTGTCAATAACGGCAAGGTATTGCTGTTGCTGTACCAAGTAACGGGAAAGGAGAAGTACTTCAAGGCGGCATCGGTTTTGCGCAATCAGTTAAAGACACACCCGAGGACAACCGACGGTGGATTTTGGCATAAGAAAATATACCCGCACCAGATGTGGTTGGACGGACTATATATGGGCCAGCCCTTTTATGCCGAATATGCCAAACTATTTGGCGAAACCGAGGCTTTTGACGATATTACCAATCAATTCGTGTTGATGGAAAAACATAGCCGCGATCTACACACCGGATTGTTGTACCACGGGTGGGACGAATCGCATGAACAAGCTTGGGCCAACGATACCACCGGACGCTCCCCCAACTTCTGGGGGCGGTCGCTTGGATGGTACGGCATGGCATTGGTAGATGCGCTCCCGTATTTTCCCGAGGGGCATCCAGGCATCGATTCCCTCACCGGTATTTTGCAGCGTTTGGCGAAGGCGGTGGTTGATTTCCAGGATAAGAAATCGGGAGTTTGGTACGATGTTGTCGATATGGGGTATCGGCCTGAGAATTATCTGGAAGCGTCGGCGTCGTGCATGTTGGTGTATACCCTCGCGAAAGGTGTGCGGCTTGGATACCTGCCGAAGGCCTATTTGCGGGCAGCAAAAAAGGGTTATCGTGGTATACTGAATGAGTTTGTAACGCCTCGTGATGGCGGCGGTGTCAACCTCGAAGGGACGGTGATGGTCTCCGGCCTTGGTGGGTCGAGCAATTACCGGGACGGCAGCTTTGACTACTACATGAGCGAGCCCGTTATCCAGAATGACCCGAAAGGGATCGGCGCGTTCATCAAGTGCGCCACGGAAATGGAAATGTTGCCTACCCTCAACGATGGAAAAGGGAAGACCGTGGTGCTCGACAACTACTATAACAATGAATACCGTGCCGACGCTACCGGGAGGCAGGTGCGCTACCATTATACGTGGGAGGACCAGTCTAACGGTGGATACTCGTTTCTCGGTTACATCTTTGGCCAACACGGTGCAAAGAAGGTATCACTCCCGACAAAGCCCGATCCGGAGGCACTACGCCATGCCGGCGTGTATATCATTGTAGACCCGGATACGGACAAGGAGACCGCGCAACCCAGGGTATTGGAAACGCCCGAAATCGATGCAATCGCTGATTGGGTGAAAAAGGGGGGCGTACTCGTGCTGCTGGGAAACGATCGGGGTAACATGGAGTTTACACACTTCAATAGGCTGGCTACGCGATTCGGCATCCAGTTTAACGAAGACAACGAATTGCTCGTAAAGCAGAATGATTTCCGGCAGGGCGCCGTGCTGCTGGAAGCACGGAATAAGGTATTTAAAAGGCCCTACCGATTGTTCCTGAAAGAAGTGAGCACACTGACCGTAACCGACCCTGCCAAAACGCTGGTGCGACAGCACGGTCTGAATCTGATGGCCACGGTCAAGTATGGTAAAGGTGCCGTGTTTGCCCTTGGGGACCCTTGGATTTACAACGAATATATCGATGGCAGGAAACTGACCCCAGACTTTGATAATTATCCAGCCGCCCAAGCATGGGTGCGCTGGCTGTTACGTACAGCTAAGAGATAAACGAATAATGGGTTTTGGACGTTATAGTTACAACAGATAGTTACAATTATAAAATCAGATGAAGATGAAAACAACAAGTTCACGTAGGGAATTTATCAAACAGGCTTCGCTGGGAGCCGGCGTTGTCGGGCTGTCCGCTATGGGGTTCAGTGCAAAAAGCTATGCACGGATTATCGGGGCCAACGACCGGGTGCTGGTAGGCATCGTTGGGTTCTCCAACCGCTTTAGAAGCTCACTTTTTCCCTGTTTCATGGACCACGCCAAGGCCCAGAATTTTGAGTTCGTGGCGGTTTCGGACCTATGGAACCGGCGTCGCGACGAGGCCTATGCCTATGTAAAGGAAAAAGCAGGTATCGAAATTGCGAAATACCGGAATAATGATGAACTTTTTCCACGGACCGATGTGGATGCGGTCATCATCAGCACGGCCGACTTCCAGCATGCACTGATTGCGGCGGAGGCGGTACGCCACGGCAAGGATGTGTATGTGGAAAAACCGTTGGCCGAAACGCTGGAAGATGCCAAAATAGTACGCAAGGCCGTGGAGGAAACCGGGAAAATATTGCAGGTAGGTTCGCAGCGCCGCAGTGCGCCCAACTACATCGCAGCCAATGAATATATCCGATCGGGCAAATTCGGCGATATTAAAATGGTGGAGATGACCTGGAACGTAAATCAGCCCGGCCGATGGCGTCTACCCCAACTGACCAAGGAAATCCGTGAACAGGATACCGATTGGAACCGTTTCTTGATGAACCGCCCGAAAGTGGAATGGAACCCGCGTTATTACCTCGAATACCGGTTATTCTGGCCCTACTCTTCGGGGATATTCGGCCAGTGGATGGCGCACCAAATCGATACCGTGCACTGGTTTACAGGGCTGCCACACCCGCGCAGCGTGGTGGCAAACGGCGGTATATACCTGTGGAACGATGGCCGTACCAATCCGGATACGCTGACCGCGGTCATGGACTACGGGCCGGCCAACGACCCTGCCAAAGGATTCCAGGTACAGTATTCTTCCAGGTTTACCAACTCGGCCGGCGGGGTGAAAGAACTTTATTTTTCTAATGGCGGATCCTTGAATCTCGATACCAACGAAGTAACATCACAAGGTGGATTGACGCAAGGTATGGCCGACCAGATGGGAATGAAGGCAAACCTGCTAGAACCGTTTACGCTTTCAAATGCTGCCAAAATCGAAACATCGGCAAATACGGGGGGTGACCCGATGACGTCGCTCCATATGCTCAACTGGATGGAGTGCGTGCGTAGCCGCAAAAAGCCAAATGCGGACGTCGTGGCTGGGTATAACCATTCTGTTGCCAACATCATGGGGCATACCGCCTATGAAACCGGCAAACGGGTGACGTTCGACGACGACAAACAGGAAGTGGTTATCTCTTAATCAGCAATTTGTACAAGATGAAAGCAAAAATTTTATTCGGCGCACTCGTGCTGTCCGCAGCCTTTATGGGCTGTGGGCAACCCCAGCCGGGACAGACCCAATCGGGGCAGACCGACCGATTCTCGTTCGTAGAACACCCTGAGAGCAGCCGCATCGATGTGCTGCTTGATGGGCAACCATACACGTCATATTGTTATGCCGATAGTTTAAAGAAGCCGGTATTGTACCCTCTCCGCACCAAAGGAGGGCATTTCATTACAAGGGGTTGGCCTGCGCAACCCCGGGCAAACGAACGGACAGACCATCCGCATCACATTGGATTGTGGTTTAACTACGGCGATGTAAACGGATTGGACTTTTGGAATAACTCCCCGGCCATCCCGGCCGAAAAACGCATGGGCTATGGCAGTATCCACCACGCGGCTGCCAACAGCATGGAAGCCGATGGAAATACCGGTAGGCTCCATGTGACGAAATATTGGCAGGGGCCGCAAGGAGACGGCCTGCTGAAAGAAGATACGCGGTATGTTTTCCAAGTGGATGACGGAGGCAATACGTCCATTGAACTCGATATCAAATTGACAGCCCTCAGAGATGTATCGCTTAAGGATAATAAGGAGGGCGTACTTGGCATACGGTTGGCACGTGAACTTGAACATCCTTCCAATGAACCCGCCAAATTTACCGATGCCAATGGCATCGTGACCGAAGTGGCCCAGACGAACAATCAAGTGGTTACGGGACACTACATAAGCAGCGAAGGTGCAGAAGGCGATGATGTATGGGGGACCCGGGCGAAATGGGTAACCCTGAACGGTACCTTGGAGGGGGAAGATCTATCGCTGGTTATCCTTGACCACGCCGGAAATCCGGGATACCCCACTTATTGGCATGCCCGCGGGTATGGATTGTTTGCAGCTAACCCACTGGGGCAACAAGCACTCAGTGACGGAAAGGATGTATTAAACTTTAAATTGGATAAGGATGCATCTACGCGGTTCAGATACAAGATTTTAATCCATGCAGGGAGTAAGCTGGACGCAGCAGCCATCAACAATCAATTGGTCGAATTTAGTGGCCAACCATAAACCAGCTTACATATACACGGGCGCAAACGTTGCCGGCAACGTTTGCGCAATTATAGTGGTCCAGTTGTTTCTTTCGTTAATCGGCAAACTGTAAAATTGCAGTGGCAAGTGGTTGTAGTGTGCTTGCCCAGAGAGCGCTACGTACTTAAGGTTTTATTGAGATGATATTGAACAGCCAATTTATTGACGGCGGGGCATACCCGGAAAAGATACTCCAGTTTGGAACAGGGGTGTTGCTTCGCGGGTTGCCGGACTATTTTATTGAGAAGGCAAACCGGGCGGGGTCATTTGGCGGAAGTATCGCCGTGGTGAAATCAACAGATACGGGTGGTGCCGACCAATTCGCACAACAGGACAACCTGTACACCATCCATATTAGGGGGCTTGAGCGTGGACATGACGTGCAGGACGTACTGTTGGTGTCGTCGATCAGCCGCGTTATCACTGCTATCGACGACTGGGCCGCAGTGTTGGACTGCGCCCGGAATCCCATGCTGAGCATTGTTATCTCGAATACCACGGAAGTAGGGATTGTATTCGACGAGCAAGATAATCCCCTTGCGTTGCCACCGGCATCCTTTCCCGGTAAATTGACCGCCGTTCTACACGAACGTTTCCATGCATTCAAAGGTGCTGCCGATCGGGGGCTGGTTATCCTTCCTACCGAACTTATTGACAAGAACGGAGCGGTATTGCGTGACATCGTTGTCGCGTTGGCCGAACGCCACCAACTGGGGGCCGATTTTATCGAGTGGGTGAAAAGTAGCAACCATTTTTGCAATACTTTGGTAGATCGGATCGTGCCGGGTAGCTTAGAGGACGCCGATCGGATAGCGGCCGAAAGACAGCTGGGTTATCAGGATCATTTAGCCATCATGGCTGAACCGTTTTGCCTTTGGGCCATCGAATCCAGCGACCCGCGCGTATACGAAGCGCTTTCATTTGCGGGGGCGGACAGTAGGATGGTGATTACCCCTGACATTGGAAAATTCAAAGAACTGAAGTTGCGCCTACTCAACGGGAGCCATACGTTTGCCTGTGGGCTGGCCATACAGGCCGGGTTTGATACCGTAAAGGAAGCCATGGCGAACCCTATATTTTCGGATTATGTGAAACGGTTGATGCATCGCGAGATCATTCCGACCCTGGGGGCCATCGGGATTGATCGGGAAGCAGCGGTTGAATTTGCAGATCAAGTGATCGACCGGTTCAGTAACCCGTACCTCCGTCACCAATGGCAGAGCATCCGTACAAATTATACCTCAAAAATGCGGATGCGGAATATGGCAACCTTGGAGCGCCATTTCAACAGTGGCGGCGAGGCAGCCCCCTATATGGCGTTGGGTTTTGCAGGCTATCTGCGGACTGTAGATGCAGCCGGATACGGTCAGTTGCTTGCAACATGGGAAAGCGAATTGCTGCCACTCGGTAATTTCCTGCCAACAGTAAGGGGTTATTTGGACCAGCTCCAGCGGCGATCGCCACTGGAAGTAATCGACCTTTTGAATACAGCCGGAAATGAAGGGGAATGAAAATAGGGTGGCCGACGGGTACGTGCTACGGATCCATCCAAACGATAACGTGCTGGTTGCGTTGCAGGATCTGAAGGCCGGTGAGCGCATTGCTTATGCAGGTATAGATTATGTGCTGGTAGACGAAGTGCCGGCGAAACATAAGTTTTTTACAACTGACATGGCAGCGGGCGATGAAGTAAGGATGTATGGTGTGTTGGTTGGCCGGACGGTACACGACGTGAAGGCGGGCCAGTGGATGTGTACAGACAATGTAAAGCACGCTGCGGAACCTTATTTCTACCGGCCTACGGCTTATCAATGGTCCCCGCCCGATGTGTCCAAATTTCAGGAACGCACGTTTATGGGGTACCATCGGAGCGACGGTCGGGTGGGTACAGCGAACCATTGGCTTTTCATTCCGACGGTGTTCTGCGAAAACCGTAATTTGGATGTCATCCGCGAGGCATTGCACCATGAGCTTGGGTATGCCGTTACGGATAAATACCGGATGAAGGCCCACTTGCTGCGGGAATTGGTCGAACGAGGAGGGGACATCAAAACGGCCGACCTGACGATCCGGGAATCCGTCGTTCCCGTAAACCGGTTGTTTAAGAATGTGGATGGGATTAAATTCCTTAACCATCAAGGTGGATGCGGCGGCACACGCCAGGATGCTGCGATACTCGGAAAGTTATTGGCTGCTTATGCAAACCATCCGAACGTAGCTGGTGTAACCATATTGAGTTTAGGTTGCCAAAACCTGCAAGTGAGTGATTTGCTCACTGAATTGGGTACTTTGAACCCGGCTTTTGATAAACCCTTGCTGGTTTTTGAACAACAGCGGAGCCGCAATGAAGAAGAACTGATCACCGAAGCCATCCGCCAGACATTCATGGGCTTGGTGGAGGCTAATAAAATAAGCCGGAAACCCGCACCGTTGAGTGAGCTGACCCTTGGTGTGAAATGCGGGGGGAGCGATGGTTTCAGTGGCATCACCGCAAATCCGGCGGTTGGTCATTGTGCCGACCTGTTGGTGGCGTTGGGCGGGAAAGTATTGCTTGCCGAATTTCCCGAACTTTGCGGGGCCGAGCAGTACATCATCGATAGGACAAACGATGAAGCGGCGGCCCGCAAGTTCATCAGCCTAATGGAAGGCTATAGCACTGCGGCCGAACAAGTAGGATCGGGGTTCCACATGAACCCTTCGCCCGGAAATATCCGCGACGGCTTGATCACCGACGCCATCAAAAGCAATGGCGCAGCGAAAAAAGGAGGTACGTCGCCCATTATGGATGTATTGGACTATACTGAACCGGCTACCAAAAAAGGACTGAGTTTAGTGTGTACCCCGGGTAACGACGTGGAGGCGACGACGGGAAAGGCCGCTAGCGGTGCCACATTGATCTTATTTACCACGGGTCTTGGTACGCCCACGGGTAACCCCGTATGCCCGGTCATCAAGGTGGCCACCAATAGTGAGTTGGCCCGCAGGATGGAAGATATCATCGATATCGATTGCGGCCCGATTGTGACAGGCGATCGGACAATCGAACAAATGGGCGAGGAGATATTGGCGTATTGCATTCGTGCGGCGTCGGGTACGGTGGTGCCTAAGGCGGTGCAACTCAACCAGGATGATTTCATCCCCTGGAAACGGGGGGTGTCGCTGTGAGGTGCGATTGACGGTTTGATTTTTTGATTGAGGATTTTAAACTTACTATTTATAAAAAGATGAAGAATTTTCTGGACGAACAATTTCTCTTGAATACGAAAACGGCACAATCGCTCTACCACGATTACGCAGCCGATATGCCGATTATCGACTACCATTGCCATCTTCCGCCGCAGCAGATCGCCGAGAATACGCAATTTGATAATATTGCACAGGTATGGCTCAATGGTGATCACTATAAGTGGCGAGCCATGCGTACAAACGGTGTGGATGAAAGTTACATCACGGGGGATAGACCTGATCGTGAAAAGTTCCGGAAGTGGGCGGAAACGGTTCCCTATACCTTGCGCAACCCACTGTATCACTGGACGCATTTGGAGTTGAAACGCTATTTCGGTATTTCCGAACTGTTGGCGCCTGGCACGGCCGACCGGATATTTGACGAGACACGCGAAAAACTGAAGTCGCCCGAATACCGCGTACGGGGCTTGTTGAAACGGATGAACGTGAAGGTGATCTGTACCACCGATGACCCCTTGGATACCCTTGGTTACCACCGGGCACTTGCGGAAGAAGGATATGAACTACCGGTATACCCCGCATTCCGGCCC
Source organism: Parapedobacter sp. 2B3 (assembly GCF_041925275.1). Lineage (NCBI taxonomy): Bacteria > Pseudomonadati > Bacteroidota > Sphingobacteriia > Sphingobacteriales > Sphingobacteriaceae > Parapedobacter > Parapedobacter sp. 2B3. The sequence goes on from NZ_JBHEUZ010000040.1 coordinate 8,055, forward strand.
GACGCCGCTATGGACCTCAGTGATACAGTGAAGTTCAGTAGCTACGTTTCGCGGCTGGCGGTGGCTACCAACCGACCCATATTCCATTTCGCTGATTTCGTCAGTGCGCTTAGAGAACGTCATGAATTTTTTGCGTCGATGGGCTGCAGGGTGTCCGACCACGGGTTGGAGGAAATATATGCCGACGAGTACACGGACGATGCCATTGAACGTGTTTTTAAAGCTGCCGTGGCACACGACAGCATATCGATGCATGAGCACAGGCAATTCAAATCGGCCATGCTGCACTTGTTTGCGCAATGGGATGCCGAAAAGGGGTGGGTGCAACAGTACCACCTAGGTGCATTGCGTAACAATAATTCGCGGATGATGCGACGGTTGGGACCGGATACCGGTTGGGACTCCATTGGCGACTTCAGCCAAGGCCGGGCACTTTCTGCATTTCTGGATAGGCTCGACCGCGATGACCAATTAGCAAAGACTATTTTATACAATCTCAACCCGGCTGCCAATGAATTGATGGCTACGATGATCGGTAATTTTAACGATGGCTCCATACCCGGCAAAATCCAGTTCGGTTCGGCATGGTGGTTCCTTGACCAGAAAGATGGGATGACCAAGCAAATCAATGCACTGTCGAACATGGGCCTGTTGAGCCGGTTTGTGGGGATGCTGACTGATTCGCGGAGTTTCCTATCCTTTCCGCGGCATGAATATTTCCGACGACTGTTGTGCGACTTGTTTGGAACGGAAGTTGAAAATGGAGAACTTCCCAATGACCTGGAGTGGATAGGGCAAGTGATACAGGATATCTGCTATAACAATGCTAACCGTTACTTTGGCTGGGACGAATAGGATCTTCCCGGCCACACGAAAACGATTTCGCAGAATTTCCATCACGAAAAGTAGGCGATTCGACAAGTCTTTCTATATTTGGGGAGGCGTAAACGTTTACGCGTAATAAATCTAATCATTTTTGATGCTTATATTATGAATGCTCAACCGTTAAGTAACTATCGATGGAATATCTGCGCGCTGTTGTTTTTTGCGACCACCATAAACTACTTGGACCGGCAGGTGCTGTCCCTCACCTGGAAGGATTTCATCGTTCCCGAATTTCATTGGCGGAATAACGATTACGGAAACATCACGGCGGTGTTTTCAATCGTATATGCTGGCTCCATGCTGTTTGCGGGGCGGTTGGTTGACTGGATGGATACCAAGCGCGGGTTTTTATGGGCGATTGCCGTTTGGTCGGTCGGTGCATGTATCCATGCCTTTTGTGGGATAGCTACCTCGGGTATCCTGACAGGCAATTGGTTTGTGGGTTTCGAAGAGGCTAAAGAGCTGATCGGTACGGTTGGCGACGTAAGCGCCGTGATTTCGGTCAGCGTTACGTTGTTTATTTTTGCTCGGATTATTTTAGCTATCGGTGAATCGGGTAACTTTCCTGCCGCGATTAAGGCGACGGCGGAGTTCTTCCCCAAAAAGGACCGCGGGTTTGCAACGAGTATTTTCAATGCGGGTGCTACGGTAGGCGCATTGGCTGCGCCATTGACTATCCCTTTCATTGCGGCAGCCTATGGATGGGAAGCTTCCTTTGTCATTATTGGCGCGTTGGGGTTTGTATGGATGGGGTTTTGGATTTTCATGTATAAGAAACCACACGTGCATCCGCGGGTAAACGCCGCTGAACTGGCCTACATCCAACAAGATGATTTGGTTGACAATGAACGAGTCCTAGCCGAGCAGGCCGCATCACCGCGTAGGAAAATGTCTTTCGGGCAAGCGTTTAAATATCGGCAAACTTGGGCATTTGCCGTGGGTAAGTTCATGACCGACGGCGTTTGGTGGTTCTTTCTTTTTTGGACACCGGCATACCTCAGTTCGGTGTATAACCTGGATTCGACGGAGAGCGCATGGCATATTTTTACGCTGTATGCACTCACACTCTTATCCATCATCGGTGGGTGGCTGCCCACTTATTTCGTCGAAAAGCAAAACATGAATCCCTATTCGGGCCGGATGAAGGCGATGCTTATCTTTGCATTCTTTCCATTGCTGACTCTGCTCGCACAACCGCTTGGCCATGTCTCTGTGTGGATTCCCGTAGTCATCATCGGTATTGCTGGCGCGGCACACCAAGCCTGGTCGGCCAATATCTTTTCTACCATCGGCGATATGTTTCCCCGCTCCAGCGTGGCCACGATTACCGGGATAGGCGGCATGGCAGGAGGCGTGGGTGCATTCTTGATTAATAAGGGTTCCGGTCTGTTGTTTGACTATTCCGTCGATACGAATATGAAATTCATGGGTTTCGAAGGAATCGAGTCCGGATATTTCATTATTTTCGCTATCTGTGCGGTGTCTTATTTAATCGGGTGGTTCATTATGAAATCGTTGGTTCCGCACTACGAACCTATTACTGATATCGATTGATAGTTGCTGGAAAGCGCAAAGGCGATTGATAAAAAAAACCTTTAGCAACAACTAACTGCTAAAGGTTTTTTTATGTGCGCCCGGCATGGGCGATAACTCTAGGGTGCAAGTCCCGAACACGCTTAGCAGTAGGAAGTGTTAGCCAAAGGC
>NZ_JBHEUZ010000041.1:0-8918 GCF_041925275.1 Parapedobacter sp. 2B3
CAAAAACAGCACATCAACAATGAGATTTAGAACACAAAAAATTTTCAAAAACCAAATCCCGAAAGGCAGAATACCTAGTTTTTAGAGATGCCCATAAATATATATGACAACGCCGTGTCGTGCAACCGGGCAAATGCGGGATGGGTAAGATGGGCGTGAGGGCGCCGAACCTGAAAAATATAAGGCGGGGAAGCCGGGTTTACCCAATATTTGCGTACATTCAACTCGAATTTTACCTCGGTGGGTCATGCTTGCGAAACTTTGGCTGATTAGACACCCTACGCACCCCAGCCGTTCGTTTTGTACGGGCAAATCCTTACCTTTGTTTGCCCCCACGGCCTAAAATGATGTTTAAGCGGGATGACATGGTTGAGAATGAATTGCTGCAGCGCCTGCGCAAAGGCGACGAATCGGCGTTCGCACTGGTTTACCACCGTTATGGCGGGCGGGTATTTGCGAACATTCTCCGGTTAGTCAAGGACAAGGCGCAGGCCGAGGATTTGTTGCAGGATGTTTTTGTCCGGGTTTGGCAATATCGGGCCACTATCGACGAGCAAAAGTCATTCAAGTCCTATCTTTTTGCCATTTCGAAAAACCTGGTTTACAACTACTTTCGGCGGGCTTCCTTGGAAACCCAGGTGGCGGCCTACATCGCGTCACAGTCCTCCGAACTATACCGGCATGTCGATGAGCAGGTGCAATACCACGAGAGCCACCAGATAATAGAGCAAGCCATCCAAAGCCTGCCGCCAAAGCGGCGGGAAGTGTACATGCTTTGCAAGATACAAGGGATGAGCTACGAGGAGGCCAGCAAGTTGTTGGGATGCTCCGTCGCGGCGATCAACGCCCACATTGTCAAAGCGACCAAGGCGATCAAAAAACAAGTCGGCCTTTCCGAAAGCGCCATGCTCTTGGCCATCGCTTCCGCAGTCGCCCAGCAGCTGTAACCAATTTTCTTTCTTTTTTTTTGCTTGGGAGGTAATGGCGGGCATAGGTTACGTGTATTACTTATAAACACCTCGCTGTGGACAAGGAAACGTTGATCGATTTATTCAAGCGGTATCGCAATAATGCCTGCACGCCGGAAGAGGCTGAGCTGCTGTTTCGCCACATCAAGAGCGGCAAGGGAAAGCGACTGGCCGAACGGCTTATTGAAAGTGGCTTTGACACACTGCCTGACGGCGCGGTTGAGTCCGTGGATGAGGTAAAGGCCATTCTAGACAGGGTATATGCCCGGGTGCAAGCGCGCAAAGGCAGGCCCTCGCTAGCCGTTGTTTTCCGCAGGCGGATACTGCCGTATGCCGCCGCGATCCTTGTCTTCCTGTTAGCCGGCCTAGCCTGGAATTGGTACCACTCGAACTACTCGGGCGACAGCCCGCTGGAGAGTGCTTACGGGGGCGACGCGCTTCCGGGAGGCAACCACGCCACGCTCACCCTCGCCGATGGCCGCACAATAGCGTTGCGCTCGGATCAGTTCGGCGTGGTCGTTCGCGGCGGCATTACCTACAATGACGGCACGCCGGTGTCGGAGAGCGCCCCCCCGCCAACCGAGGGAGCCGGCACGGAAACGACGCAGTACATGACTCTGTCAACCCCCTATGGCGGCCAATACCAAGTCACCCTGCCCGACGGCACCCGTGTCTGGCTCAATGCGGTCAGCACGCTGCGGTATCCGTCCCGGTTTGATGGGCCAGAGCGGGTGGTGGAGCTAGAGGGGGAGGCCTATTTCGAGGTGCGGCGCCAGGAGCCTGCGGCAAGCCGGCATGCCGGGCGAGGGGCCAATGGTTCCAACCCTGCGGCAATGGTGCCGTTTGTTGTGAAAACGGCCAGCCAGGTCGTGGAAGTGCTAGGCACGGAATTCAACATATCGGCCTACCCGGGCGAGCCGGACACCCGGACGACCCTAGTCGGCGGTTCCGTTCGGATCAAGAACGTCGAATCGCAAGCAAGCAACCTCTTAATGCCCGGGCAACAAGCTGTCGTGCGCGGACAGGACACCGACCTGAACCAGGTGGATGTGGAGGTTTATACGGCTTGGAAGGACAACGTCTTTATTTTTGGGCGCCTGGAGCTTTCCCGCGTCTTGCGCCAGCTGGAACGCTGGTATAATGTGGAGTTCAGCGATGGCCAACTACCCCAAGCGACGTTATCGGGAGAGATACCCCGGAACGTGCCATTGTCCAGCGTGCTGGCAATGATCGAGGGGGCGACTGCCATGAGTTTTGAAATACAGCGCTCGCCCGCCAGCGGGCAGGAAAGGAGGGTGGTGATTATGAAGTAACCAATAACAGCCTAAATAGTATGATACTGCCGACAAAAAAACCGGAAGTGTAGCAACCACCTCCGGCCAATGTGCAGTCGGTAAACGCGTGAACTTGAAGAAGTACATCAAGCATTAACCAACTAACCATACAAAAGTATGAATAAACCCAATGATGTCAAAGGGGCGAATAATTCGTATGCTACGATTCGCAGACTAACCCTTGGCAAGAAGACCCTAAAATGTTTCATCCTTATGAAACTAACTGTTTTTTTTATTGTTCTATTGACCCTCCAAACCGCTGCCGAGGCGTTTTCGCAGGAAGTGACCTTACGGATGCGCGGTGGGAAGTTGGAGAAGGCACTGCGGGAAATCCGCAAGCAAACGGGTTACGCGTTTGTGCTGAACGACGTGCACCTCCGGGAGGCCAAGCCCGTAACGGTGGATGTCAGGAACCAACCGATCAGCCGGGCTCTAGAGATATTGTTTAGCAATCAACCGTTTGCCTATGAGCTTGGCCGGGACGCCATCGTCATTCGGCCCAAGGCCACCGCGGGTCCGCGGCTGGCGTCCGAGCTTGCGGCCCCCATGCGGGTTGATACCGATGTGCGGGGCCGCGTGGTAGACAGCCTGGGGAATCCGCTCCAGGGCGCAACCGTACGCGTCAAGAACCACGCGATGAGCACGGTCACGAACGAACAGGGCGAATTCAGCCTACACAATGTCCCGGAAGGGTCGCAGCTGGAAATCGTCTTTATGGGATTTCGTGCCCGCGAGGTGGCGGCCGCGCCGGATATGGGCAATATTGTCCTGGCAGAAGTGCCGTCCATTTTGGATGAGGTGGTCGTAGTGGGGTATGGCGTCCAGCGCAAAAGCGATGTCATCGGCTCCGTATCGACCCTGGATGTCGGCAAGGCAACATCCGTGCCGACTAGCAACGTCAATGAGATGATCCGCGGGCAAGCGGCAGGGGTGCAGGTCAACCTGGCTGACCCTCGGCCGGGAGGCAGGTCTAACATTACGATCAGGGGCGTCAAGTCCTTTCAGGGAGGCAACGAGCCGCTCTATGTGCTGGACGGGTTCCCGATCGACAACATCAACGACGTGAACCCCGACGACATTGCGTCCGTGGAAATCCTCAAGGATGCCTCCGCGCAGGCCATCTATGGCGCCAGGGCATCAAACGGCGTGATCCTGATCACGACAAAACGCGGCAAGACAGGCAGGATGACCATTGGATACCACGGATACAGCACCACCCAACAGCTTACCCGCAACTTCGACCTCTATTCGCCAGAGGAGTTTGCGCAGTTAAGGCGGGAGGCCTGGCGCACCAGCAACCCGCCCGACTACACGTACCCCAGCGACATCGAAATGTTTGACGACTTTGAGCTGGAAGCGCTGCAAAACCAAAACTTTGTCAACTGGGAAGAAATGATCCTGCGAAAAGCGGTCGTAAACAGCCATACGCTCAGTGTAAGCGGGGGCAGCGAGCGCACCCAGCTTTATTCCAGCTTGACCTATTTTGACCAGCGGGGCCTGATCAAGGGGTCCGGGTACGAACGGCTGGCATTCCGCACGAACATCAACCAGACCGTGAACGACCGGGTCAGCCTGGAGGCCAACATCAACTTCATCACGGACAAGCAGGATATCGAATCCACTTCGCTCAACTTCATTACCATCTCCCCGTTGGCAAAACCATTTGACGAGGACGGGAATTTGGTGCGGTTTCCGCTGGGCCCGAACAGCCTCACGGTCAACCCGCTGTGGAACATCAGGGAATCGACGAACGAATCGCGGGATAACCTGCTGAACATCAATTTTGCGTTCAACTACAAAATAACGGACAACCTCACGTACCGGTTCAACGGGCTGCTCAACAGGAGCAATACTAACCGCGGCCTGTACCTCACCAGCCAGCACTCCCAGGGGGTAAGCGCCAGGGGCCGGGCAGAAATCAACGACCTTATCAGGAATGAGTACTTGGTGGAAAATATCCTGACCTGGGATAAAACCTTCGGCAGTATCCACCAAATCGACATTACGGGCGTGCAAAGTATCAATGAGATCAACCACGCGGCCAGCCAAACAATTGGCACGACATTCCCCAATGACCTGCTGGGCTACCACGGGATAGGCGACGCGTTGAACAAGGATGCCCGGCGCACGGAGACCCGGCGCGCCATCTCCTCGTTTATGGGGCGCGTGCGCTATAACCTGATGGACAAGTACCTGTTCTCGGTGACGGGCCGGTATGACGGCTCGTCGGTATTCGCCAAGGGCAACAAATGGGGCTTTTTCCCCGCCGTGGCCGCCGCGTGGAAGGTCAACAATGAGAGCTTTCTGCGCGACGTGTCGAGTATCGACGAATTGAAATGGCGGGTGAGCTACGGCGAGGTGGGCAACCAGGCCATAGCACCGTTCCAAACACTCGGTACGGTAGGTTCTTTCCCCTATATTTTTGGTGGGAATACGGTCGGCGGCAACATTCCCGGCACCGACTTGCCCAACCCCAACCTCACTTGGGAAACCTCTACCATGTTTAATACCGGCATCGACTTCTCGCTATGGCGGGGCAGGCTGTCGGGCGTGGTAGAATATTACAACACCAGAACGACCGATCTGTTGGTCAATATCTCATTGGCCGGAACGACCGGGTTTGCCTCGACGGTAACCAATGGCGCGGAAAGCCAAAACCGCGGGGTTGAAGTGACCCTCAACGGGCAACTGATAAAAAACGCCGATTTCAGCTGGGGCATGACGACCATGTTTAGCCGAAACCGGAACAAGATCCTCAAGACGGGATTGTACGATATTCACGGTAATCCCGCTGACGATCGGGCCAACAACCGGTTCGTCGGGTACCCCATCAACGTGGTTTTCCAACGCAAGTTCGATGGGATTTTCCAGACACAGGCAGAAATTGACGCTTCTGCCCAGCAGACCCAGCCCGACATCATGCCGGGCCACATTCGGGTCGTTGACGTGAACGGGGACGGCGTTATCACCGACGATGACAACGTGGTGTTTGCCCGCGACCCCAAATGGTTCGGGTCTGTCGCCAATACCTTCCGGTACAAAGGCTTTGATCTGTATGCGGACATTTATATGTCGCAGGGAGCGATCAACTTGAACCCGTATTTGGCGCAATTTGAAACGGGCGGGTCGATGCAGGGCGTGCTGAATGGCATCAAGGTGCCGTATTGGACACCCGAAAACCCCTCAACGGAATACCCCAGGCCTAGCCGGGTAACACAGAGCAATCTGTTTGCGTTGGCCGTGCAAGATGCCTCATACATTCGCTTGCGCGCGCTGACATTGGGGTACACGCTGCCAAGTGCCTGGACCGAACGGCTCAAAATCAGCTCAATACGTGTTTATGCCATGTTTAACAACCTGGTGACCATTACCGACTATAAGTCGTACAGCCCGGAGCTAAACCCCGATTCGTTCCCCGACGCGAAATCCTATTCTGCCGGGGTGAGAGTCGATTTTTAACCAATAGCTAGACTTGACTAAAATGAAAACTAGAAAAATATCCCACATCATAGCCACCGGCAGCGTGCTTGTCGCGATGCTGCTGTTTGCCTCCTGCGAAAAATTCCTCGAAGAGCAGGCCACGACCAGTTTTTCTGCTGATTTTATTTATAATACACCTGAGGGATTGGAACTCGGCGTGGTGAGTTTGTACAACCTGACACGCGGATTTTATCAAAATGGCGAATGGAATTTCACCCCGCCATTTCTCCTGCAGGCGAAGGACGACTTGGTGCTTGGCCGTGCGGGGGAAGCATCGCTGTATAGCATTCTGTCCTGGGGTGCCACCCTCGGCGATTTCGGGACGACTCGTTATAGTCACTACTGGCGTACGTATTACCGCATCATCGACCGGGCCAACGCCTTAGTCGCTGCCGCTGAAACGATACAGGGGATGGATCCGCAGCGCAAAAACCAGCTGGTGGCCGAGGCCCGGACGTTCAGGGCACGATCCTATTTTATTCTGTACAAGTTGTTCAATAACATCTACGTGACCACTGAGCCGACGACACCCGAAAACGCTTTGGATATCATACAGGACAAATCCTCGGAGGCTGAGATATTCGCCTTGATCAACGACGACCTGTCGTTTGCCGTGGAACACCTCGAATGGACAACCACGCAATACGGACGCCTAACGCAAGGGACAGCCCGGCATATCAAGGCGCAGGTGGCACTATGGGAAGAGAACTGGCAAGAGGCAAAAAACCAGGCAGAAGCGGTTATCAACTCGCCTTACCATGCATTGGTCGGCAGCACTGCCGAAGTGTTCAGCGGAGATCTAAACCACAGCGAAACCTTGTTTGCCATGCAGTACAAGGACCAAACCTTTGGCGGCGGCACCCCGCATCGGTTCAATTTTTTGCTGGTATCGCAATACGGGGCTACGCCGGGCGCGGCATACGACAATCTACAGGGAGGGCGGGGAGCCGGTTTCTTGTTGCTCAACGAGTACTTCCGCGACTTACTGAACGAGGATCCCAACGATGACCGCAAAAACGGCAGTTATTACCGAATGTACTACACGTACAATGACCCGACCACCCTGCCCGAAGGAGCCACCCTGGGGGATACCATTCGTGTGTATGACGAGTTCAGTACGGATGTCACGGAGCGAAACCTGTATTATACCCGCTTAAATCCCTCGTGCGTGAAGTTTATGTACGAAGACGGTATTCCGACGGAAGTAGATCATCCGAAAAACATCATGGTCTATCGCTTGGCCGAAACGTACCTGATTGCCGCCGAGGCCAATTACCGGATTTCCGGGGCTGCGGCAGGGCTACCGTATATCAACGCGATCCGCCGCCGGGCACACGCGGCCGAGTTGTCCACGATGGATATCCAGACCATTATGGACGAGGACGCCCGCGAGCTCGGTTTTGAAGGGCAACGCTGGTATCTGTTGAAGCGCTTGGGCACCTTGGTGTCGCAACTGCAGCAATACGCCGGAAACGCCCGCAACGGGGATTTCCAAAATCAGGCCCGAACCCGTATCCAGCCACACATGGTCAACCTGCCGATACCGCTATCAGAAATGAATCTCTTAGGACCCGCTTATCCCCAAAACGATGGTTACAATTAAACGCCAAGCCCCAAAAAAGGTGTCGCGGGACGGCCTGGCCATGTTGGCGCTGGCCGCGCTGCTTTCGGCATCCTGCCAAAACGACGGCCATAACGTGATCGACGGGCATCGGTATGCACTGGTCTGGCAGGACGAATTTGATACAGGAGACAGACCCGATACGGCAAACTGGCTGTATGAAGATGGGTTTATTCGCAATCACGAAGCGCAGTATTATACCGGCCGGCCCGCCAACGCGCGGGTGCAGGGCGGCAACCTGGTCATCGAAGCACACCTGGAAACGATGGACAACGCCGCTTTTGTTGACACCGCTGACCAAGACTGGCGAAAAAACATCGAACAAGCCCGCTTTACGTCGGCCAGCTTGCAAACGATGAGCCTGCACGATTGGCAATACGGCCATATCGAGGTTCGGGCGATGCTGCCCTCGGGGGTGGGCTTGTGGCCCGCCATCTGGATGTTGGGCCAGAACCGACCGGAAGTGGGGTGGCCTGCTTGCGGGGAGATCGATATCATGGAGCATGTGGGGTACGAGCCTGACAGTATATTCGGCACGGTACATACTCAGGCGTATAACCATATTCGGAATACGCAAGTAGGCAGGAAAATCGCCATTGAAAACCCCTATACGGAATTTCATGTCTACGCAATCACGTGGACACCCGACAAAATAGACTTCCTGTTGGATGGCGAGGTGTACCACAGCTTTGCGAATCAGAATCTGGGTGTCGATGAATGGCCATTTGACCAGCCTTTCTACCTCAAGCTCAACGTCGCGGTCGGAGGAGGCTTGGGAGGAAGGCAAGGGATTGACGACGGTGTTTTCCCCCAACAAATGAAAGTTGATTACGTGCGGGTTTACCAACGGGTTGATTAAGTGATACTTACTCCTCGGACAGCATAGGGAACAGGTGGCGGATATCTGCATCCGTCACCTTTCTGCCATACTTGCAGACCTCAAAAGACTCCACGCGTTTCACCTGGCGGGGGTCTGTTGTCGGATACTACCGATGCAACTGCCTGGTACACTCGCCTTCCCGGGTTTTGTTAACGGAGTTTTAAATAATCGTGGCTTATTGGGGTTGCAAAGCCATACAGCGTTATTCATATAACAGCTCCGTACCCGCAAAGGCTTTATCATTACGGACCATTACTACGAGCGGATACTTTCTATCAGCGACCGAATTGTCCTCATCCACAACGGTTGCGACTACCAAATTGATAGCCGGGAAGAACTCTATACCCACGGCTATATCCCGTTGTCGGCGTTTGAGTAGGCTCCGGGGATTGGCCATGGAAAACACGGTGTGTGCATGTCGTTGGATATCGACTCGTACACCGCGTCATATCGATGCGGTGCATTATAAGTGAAATCGACTTTTACGGATTTTGAAAACGGGACAAAAAAATGGGGCAGGAAGTAGGTACTTATGTCTCTTCCTGCCCCTGTTTTATAAGGGCACCTCTAAAAACTCATTGATTTGAAATAACATTTGATATTAGCTTGATTTTCAGTATATTTAAATCATGAAA
>NZ_JBHEUZ010000042.1:0-8128 GCF_041925275.1 Parapedobacter sp. 2B3
GCATTAAAACAAGGGCTTAACTGATTTTATTTCAAATCATTAAGCCCTGTTTTTTTATATAGGCTGCGACTTTTAGGGTTATTATAATTTTTTTGTAGTTTAACAATTTTCAATAAGTTTCTTCGCAGTAATTGAGGATTCACTAACGGCAGAAGTAATTCTTCGTTAATCAACTCTTGTTTTGCTTTATCCCAAGATTGATTGTCTTTTAAAAAAAGAAGCGTAAACAATTTACTATGATACTTTTTGTCTCGACTAAACCATAAAATATAAACATAATTTGCAGAAATTTCTTTTATTTTTGTCTCTGAACCCTTCTCCAACAAGTTGTTTTTTTTGATGTAGGAAAGAAGTATAAAGAATAAATCAATATCTGAAATGATAATCTGTTTTAGTAAGAAGGGAGGGAAATTATCTTTACCTTGTTTGATAATATTTATTGCGAATCGTGTTAAAGTGCTTGCCGTTATTTCATTGTTCTCATCTTTTTCAATCAGCCTTTCTAGTTTTTTCCTATAGTCCTCATCTTTTATCGCTTTTCTAAACGATTTGATGTTGTATACTGGAACATAATGTGAAAAATTATTCACTTCGCAATTTGCCAACCTAGAAAATAAGTTAATAACCTTACTCGGAGCTATAAACGATGCCCCTATTTCCTCAACTAATTCTTTGCTTTTTGGAAATGCAGCTTTGTAAATTGAATATATTAACTCCTCTCCCGAAATTGGTGTGCCTTGCGAGTTTAATCGAACAAATAAAGTAGGGTCTTTGCTTTCGTCCTGTAAAGTGTCGTCATCTTCTTTTAAAAATTCAGCTTTAACTTGAATTTCAGGTATTTGCAAACATTTTGCGTTTTGTAATCCGTTGAAAATTAGTTCAAAGCTTTCATTGGTAACTCTATCATAGTTCACGTCATCATTGCCGGAATGTTGTGTTTGGATTTTTATACTCTTTAATTCTGATTTTAGTTTTGTCTTGAATTCTTCAACTGTTTCTATATTTTCTAAATCTAGGATAAAAGATAATGGAACAGGATAATATGCATCCCAAGGGTTTATTTTTGAGGGTAAAAGGTCTATGTAGCTTTCTGTCTCTTGTTGGGTCGTGAAATATTTAAAAGCATTTCTCCGATCTTTCATGTCCAAGGGCTTGTTATTCTCTTTTTTATATCCCCAAGGATGTGATTTCGTCAAGACTCGGAATAGAAACTTTTGATCCGGTGTGATTCCTTTTGGTTGTAAATCGATCCAGATGCTTGGCAAATAATTCTTTAACGAAAGAAAATCTCCTTTTCTGTTTTCATCACGAGGATTGAAAAAACCTAAAGCGATAGACGTACTTCTTTGTTGTCCGTCTAACAATAATCGTTCATTAGTTTTTTCATCAACAGACATCAAAACAGCCCCGACAGGATAACCTCTGAAAATCGAATCCCATAATGCTTCTATCTTGTCAGCTTTCCAAACAAAACCCCTTTGTAAAGAAGGCAGTTTTACAATTTTTTCCCGGCCATTTAATTCGTCTTGCCATTTTGAAATATCCCTTAATGTGTAGCTTTTAATTTCCATGTCTCTGTATTTGTAAAACTTTCCAATCCCATGATTTCTCTAAAAATAAACAGTCAATTATCGTATTGCAAAGAGGGAGAACACGACAAAAGATATGAGAAAAATCTATGTCAAGCATTCTTAACTGTTTAAACTCATGACGTTGTCACAAAGCTGGAGCATGTTTTCCTTTTCCCGCCCCATTTGGATGCCTCATGCAGTGACCATTTGTTAGGCTTGGAAGAGAAGGATAGTTTGTTCCGCAATATTTACAGGTATATTGTGATTTCTCGCTCCCTTCATAAAGTTTATGTTTTCCTGTACCACCTCCATTGGGGTGCCTCATACAGGAGCCGTTTGTTAGGCTTGCAACACTTGGGTACTTTGTGCCACAATATTCACAATAAAAATTTGCCATGGTGATTTATTGATTTTGGTTAATACTTCTGTTTAAGTCGTTTGTATCGTTGTCTGTTGTCAACTTTAGTATCCTCTGCTTCACCCACCACATGCCAAACCGGTCAAAATGATCCCGTAAATTAATGTTATTTCCGGCTTTCAATTGGTCGGATAACGCTTGTCTCCCGGCATGCAACACATCTTCGAGGGGAATGGTCGGTCTCCAATATAGTTTGGCCACGGCTAATATATAAACTTCTATACTTTCCGCCAAACGCTCTATGGCTTTTTCATTGCCCAACAGGATTGCTTGCCAAACCTTTTCGAGGGTTGCGGAATCTAATTGTTTTTGTGCGGCCGCAACTATCAGCCGGTCAATCTCTGTTGTGTGATTGCCGTCACTCGCTTTTTGAGTGTTTATATGTTTCATGTCGATTGCATCAAAAGCTATATATCTCGTTTTAACCGGCCTTGAATCCTATCGTATTCATTTTTCGTGTAATGTGGAAGTCCGCTTCACCTTGGTTGAAAATATCCGTCAGCGCCATGGGTTTGGAGATTTCGGTTCTGAACCCCAATTCGTCGGATAGCCGCTGCGCCTTGTGTGTCGCCAATTCGGTAAACTCGTATCGGGCGATAAGCCTGCCTCTGCGTAGTAGGGCTTTGTCTACTTTAGACAGATCGGTATTAAAAGAACAGATGATTTGGATGTTCAGGCAATCTGATAGTAACCCATCGGCAAGATTCAATAGGGCAGATACGGGTGAATGTCCACTGACATCCCGATCCACAATAATCTTTTCCGCGTCCTCGATTACCAATATGGTGTTGCGATGGTTCATCAATAAAGAAAGTAAGTCGGGATTGGTAATGGCCGGAGCCATATCCGGCGGTAAAAAGATAATTTCTTTTTTCAAGGAAGTAGCTAGGAAGCGTACGTAAGACGTTTTGCCCGTGCCAGGCTTGCCATGCAGCAGTACCAATCCTTTGTCGTTTTCTTGGCTAAGACGTTCGTATATAAACTTATGGATAGGCAAAAAATCGTCGTTGTAAGTCGAGCCAATATCCAACTTCGGCTTGGTCAAGGGCAAGCTTTTTGTGTCTATACCTCTTGGAGTGTTAATCAATAAATTTATTTCGGGTTCGTCTTCTTCTTCTTTGCTGGCAAACCGAGACAGCTTGTTGATGATTGCTTCTACTTTTGCAACACTTGTTCTGTGAAAATAATATTTGATATCATTGTTACCGCCGAAATGGATAATCAGATCGTCGTACAGGAAACAATGATACTCTCTTTCTCCAGCTTTTCCGTCATGGGTAACTGATAGTTCGAAGAAATGGTTTTTCAAATCTTGTCGATGGTGTTCTATCAAGAACTGATAAGCCTTTTCGTTATCTATATTGTTTTGATAAATGGTATGGGGTATAGTGAGGAAATGAGCCATGAATAGCGGAAGCGTCCCGATATCTCCAAAGCGATCAAGCGCGTGAAGCAGGTCCGGTTGCGGAGAAAATACGGATGGATTTGTTTCTGTCAAGTGGTTTTGGATTTGGTGAAGTGCCTCCAATTCATTTTTCAATGTATTTAGTTCTTTCATTCTATTTGAAATTGATGTTGTTTATCGATGTATCGTTTAATTTTCTATATCTCATCATCCGAACCAGTCACCCTGCTTTTCCCAAATCAAACCCCACCGGGGCCGCTCCACTGACCTGTTTGAACATTTGTTCCTGCTGGTTGTAAATGTCCGTCAATGTGGTAGGCTTACTAACCGCCGATTGAAAACCGAGCTTTGCTGATAGTTGCTTCGCTTTTTCCGCATCCAATTCCCGGAATTCGTAAGACGCGATTAAACGCCCTTTCCGCATTAGCGCGCTGTCTACTTTGGATAGGTCCGTATTGAACGAGCAAATGATCTGGATGTTCAAGCAATCGGAGAGAAGACCGTCTGACAAGTTCAACAAGGACGATACGGCCGAGCCGCCTTTTTGCCTCCTGTCTATGACGATGTCTTCCGCATCTTCAATGACGAAGATTGAATTAGGGTACTCCAGTAACAGCGAGATTAAATCGGGATTGGTGATCGAGGCCGCCATGTGCGGGGGGAGGAAGAATACTTTTTTATTTACTTTCGTAATCAGATGCCGGATATAGGACGTCTTCCCGGTTCCGGGCTTACCGTGCAGGAGTACAATACCCTTGTCGTTTTTCTTGGATAATCTTTTTAAGATTGTCTGGTGTATCGGAGCGAAATCGTCGTTGTAGTTGTCGTTGATGCTAAACTTCGATGAGCTGATAGACTGGTCGACGGTGTCAAATCCGTCTTTTCCGAAGACTACGAGCGAGATTAATTTACGGTGGTTGTTCCGCTTCTTAAATCTATTGAGTTCCCGATGGAGTGTCTCTGCCTTTATTCGCCTAGAAGCGCTAAACAGAATTTGAATACTTTGGCAGCTCGTGTCAAAATGCACGACTAGCCCGTGATGCAGTACGTAAGTGAAATCGTCATATTCTGCTAGCGCGTTAAGTCGGAAGCAACGTTTGTTGAAATAGGTGTCGCGGATATCATCGGCGTTTTGTGTGGAGAACCATTGTTGCGCCTTTTTGATATTAATGGATTTCTGGTGTATCCAGCAAGGTAACGCGTTAAAAAGAGCTACATAGAATAATCTCGGATTGATAGACTCCCTACTGTGATTGTGCGAAAATACTTCCGATAACGGAATAGATGGATAAGTAACGGCTGTTTTGGCTTCCATATAGTTATTGTTTGGTGCCAAAAGTAGAAGCCTATGACGACAAGAGGTGTCGCTGGTGTGAACGTTTTTTTCTTTTTAGCCTATTTTCTCCTGTCTTTCTTTTCCCTTTGTTCTGCCGTAATGCAAGCCGTACGCATGCTGTATGCGGGCCGTATGTTGCTTTTTCTCGCATACCGCCCGCATCTGCGCCGCATACCGCACGCGAGATGGCAGGGAATGGGGAGAAGAAAGTAGGGTGTTAATCTTCTTCGGATGGCTCCTCTTTTTCCGCTTCTTTCTTCTTTTCCTTTACCTCCAGAAGGTCCCGCAGCTTCCACCGCTTCAGCAAGATTTTCGTCGAATACCGTTTGAGGTGGTATTTTTCAGGTTCGCCGATGAGGAATCCGAAAGCATTCATAGAGGGTACGGCATCGAAGATGACCTTGATGGTGGCCGTTAGGGGCAATGCAAGTATCAAGCCCGCCAGTCCGAACAGCATGCCGCCTAGCAGGATGGAGATGATAGCCATCAACGGGTTGATGCTTACCTTGCTGCCCACGATGTTGGGCGTGATGAGGTTGCCCTCGAGGAATTGCACTACCTGAAACCAAGCGATTACCCCCACAGCGTACCACGCGGTTTCTTTCGTGGCCAGTGCAAAAATCGCGGGGAGGATGGAGCCGATGGCAATGCCGATATAGGGCAGCAGCATCAGCAGCGAGGCCAGCGTACCGAAAAACCACGCGTACTGGATGCCTAATATCCATAGTCCCACCGTGTTGAGTATCGCCACAATACCCATTACGGTGATAAGGCCGAGCAGGTAGCTCTGTACCACCTGGTAAATCTTATTGAGTGTATTGTGCACCGTTTCTTGCGGGGTAGATTTGAATACGCGGAAGAAGAACTCCCGGAAAAATACCCGGTAGTACAGCAAGAAGAAAGAAAACAGGGGTACCAATACGGCCCCGGCGAGTATATTGCCGAGCGATCCGAATGCGGCTGTGATATAGGAAGCCGCATTGGACAGGATTTGGTTGGCCTGGCTCCGCAGCCGTTCCACCACCTCGGTGGGTTCCAGGCCGAAACGCTCTTGCAACCACCGCTGTATAGTGTCAAATATCGATAGGAACTTCTGCTGGATTTCGGCGCCATCCCGGCCGATAACAATCACTTGGTGGATGATGAACCAAACCAATCCGGAAAGTACGGCAATGGCTAAAATAACCGCTAAAAGTGCGGACAGGGCTTTGCCAAACCGCAACCGCTCGAAGGTGCCCGCCACGGGGTACAGCGAGATGGCGATGAGAATGGAAAACATGAGCGGCAACAGCACGCCTTGCAACACATACATCAACGCGATGATGAGCGCCAGCGAAATCAGACTGGCGGCCAGTTCCAGCGAATAAGGCCTTTTAGTAGGATTTTCTTGCATATAATTGATATAAATTCTTGTGTTGTCCGCGTTACTCAAAGGTAATGAAATAATTGTGATAACACACCCATGTTGAAGCGCTGGTAATGGAACAATAATATGCCGAGAATGTTTTCGTGGGCTATTTCGTTGTTGATTACGGGATTAGCGAATAATAGCGAGGAATTTCGTACTTTTGCACGAACATTAGCGTAGATTAACAAACATACTTTGATATTTAGCGATTTTAATTTCGACAGCACCCTTTTTGAAGGATTGAATAGCATGGGCTTCAAAACGCCCACTCCCATACAGGCTGAAACCATCCCGATTATCCAAAACAAAAAAGATTTGATCGCCTGTGCCCAAACGGGTACGGGGAAGACCGCATCCTACCTCTTGCCGGTAATGGATGCGATTTGCCGGATGGAACAGCGGCCACCGGTCAGTGCCCTGATATTGGCTCCCACCCGCGAGCTGGCGATGCAGATCGACCAGCAGGTGGAGGGATTGGCGTATTTCACGGGCATTACCTCCATCGCCATCTACGGCGGCGGAGACGGCATCGGCTATGAGCAGCAGCGCCGGGCTTTGCGCGAAGGTGTCGATATCGTGGTTGCCACGCCGGGCCGACTTATTGCACACATCAGTTCGGGCATCGTAAGGCTGAACGAAATCAAATTCCTGGTGCTCGACGAGGCCGACCGCATGCTTGACATGGGGTTTAAAGACGATATCAACCGCATCGTCCGCGAACTGGCTGCCGAACGGCAGACCATGCTCTTTTCGGCTACCATGCCCCCCAAAATACGGGCGTTTGCCAAGAATCTGTTGAAAAATCCCGAACAGGTCAATATCGCCATGTCTAAGCCCGCCGAGGGAATTGTGCAACAGCAGTACCGCGTGGCCGATAGCCAAAAAACACCGTTACTGAAGCAGATTCTGAAAAGCGGTGATTTCAAAAGCATCATCGTTTTCTCGTCGACCAAGGAGAAGGTAAAGAGCCTGGGCCGGGAGTTAGGTAAGATGGGGCTGACGGTGCAGCCGTTCCACTCAGACCTCGCCCAGGAGGAACGCGAAAAGATACTCTTACGTTTCAAGAATAAGCAACTGCCCATCTTGGTGGGCACTGATGTGCTTTCGCGTGGTATCGACGTGGTGGGCATCGACCTCGTGGTCAATTACGACGTGCCGCCCGATCCGGAAGACTATATCCACCGTATCGGACGGACGGCGCGTGCGGAGACAACGGGCACGGCTATCACCTTTGTGAATAGTCGCGATAGCAGGCGTTTTGCAGCGATTGAACAGCTGATGGAGCGCAAAGTGGACGAGGCAGCACTGCCTGAGGGCATCGAGGCGACGGTGGAGGCTCCGGAGCGTGAAGAACGGCGGCGCGGGGATCGCAACCGCTCGCGGAACAAGCGCAAAGGTAGTAAACCGGGTCATCGCCCAGGTTCCCCGCAGCAAACCAAACAGACTGAGGGAAACACGGAGGTGGCCGCGTCGGACGAGAAGCCGGACGCAGCCCCGAAAAAGAAGAAGCGACCTTTCAAAAGACGGAATAAGAACCGGAAGCCCAACGCCTCGGATGGAGCGGAGGCACCATCGGCGTCTTCTACTTCGGCGTCTTAGGGTACCTATCTATCCGTTAATCTCTGGTGTTTACCTACTTGGGCATTTAATTCGTCCGAGGAAAGGGTGGGTAGGCATGGCATAAAAAGTAACGTTATTTCAAAATAGCTTTCATTTGCGCTGTACTAATAATAAGGTTCGCGCCCTTCTCTTGCAGTCCCTTGGCTAAGGGAGTGTCGTCTTCGTCAACATCTTTTGTGAGTTCATAGGCAGTTACCCAAGATTGTTCACTAATGAGTTCTTCTGAAACCAGCGTGAGATTGGCCAGAATAATTTGCTCTATTTGAATGAGCTGAAATTTGGTTAGCTTCGTATATGGAATTGCAATAGTCTACTGGAGATTTTTTTCTTTTAGGTTAAGGTTGATAGCCTGTCCTTTCATGCGGCTTTT
>NZ_JBHEUZ010000043.1:0-5669 GCF_041925275.1 Parapedobacter sp. 2B3
GAACGGTATGCCGGGTGGTGTGAGAGGTCGGAAAATAGAATAGGAGGAAAACTATTCTATTTTCCTCCTACTCGATTGCTTATTTTTGCTCCATTCTCTTACCAGTTCCTCACATCGCGTAGCCACCAGTTGATATACGGGGTCAAAAAGGCCGTCGTCGAAATAGGGGTCGGGTACCTCCCCGTCGGGCAGGAACAGCTGAACGCGAGTGCGGTGCTCAGGGGTTTTGGCTTTGGCCAATACATTGCGCAGGTTTTCGCGATCCATTACCAGTATATGGTCATACTCATCAAAATGGTGGCTGTCGAACTGCTGGGCACGTTGCTCACTGATATCCACGCCATATTCCTTGGCTATTGCAATGGACCGGTGGTCAGGTGGGGCGCCCACGTGCCAGTTTCCAGTGCCGGCAGAACCGACTGTCCACGCCAGTCCTTTTCGATTCGCGAAATGTTGCAATACACCGTGTGCCAGTGGCGATCGGCAGATATTGCCCAAACATACCATCAATATCTTCATGTCCAACTTTTAAAACTGGAGGGTAAATACACTGCCCTTGCCCTCTTCACTGCGCACAAGTATATTTCCGCCATGCAGCAACATAATCTGCTTGCTCAGTGTGAGCCCCACGCCGCTTCCCGATTTGCGGGTGGTAAAGAACGGAATAAAAATGTTTTCGAGCAAATCAGTGGGAATACCTCTCCCGTTGTCGGTTACTTGTATTTTAGGCTTGCCATCGGTTGCCGAAGCCGAAAGGAAGATGTGGGGTTCCGCTACTTCCTTCACAGCTTCCATAGCGTTGAGCAGCAGGTTAATCAGTACTTGTTCAATGAGGTTGATGTCCAGCTCCAATACCAACTGGGTGTCTTTGAGGATAATATCCAACTCAATGTTTTTCTGGATGACAGAGGGCTCCATGAGCTGGTACAGGTTTTCAAACAGGTCGGTAGCCCGTACGGTGCTCACGTTCGGCCGCTCGATCTTATTGAGCGACCGGTAGGTGCCGGCAAATTTGAGCAGTCCCTCGCTGCGTCGTTTGATCGTTTCGGTACCCAACCGTATATCTTCCATCTCTTCGCTATTGGGCAGGGTAGCTAGACGGCCTTTCAGCGTGTCAGCGAGGGATGATATCGGTGCAATGGAATTCATGATTTCATGGGTAAGCACGCTGAGCAACTTTTGCCAAGCCTTTGCTTCCGTTTCGTCAATGGCCTCATTGACATTTTGGTAGACGATAAGCTGGAACTTGCCTTCCGGTGTTTGAAAGTAGCTGGCTGTGAGTAGTAACTTAATATTGCCCTTTGCCGAGTTTACGCTGAGCAAGGTCTGTTCGCCGGGGACCAACTGCATGGATTTCTGATAGAGGTCTTCATTTTTCTTCTGCAAACCTTCAAACCGATGCAAATAGGGGATGCCGAATAGTTTTTTGAACGCCTCGTTCATCCACATCACTTCGTGCGTTTCAGTGTCGTAGGAAAGGATAGCGGTATCAACGATTTCCAGTATCTGATGCAGGTATTGGTACTGCGTTTCGCGTTCGCCGCTTATTTTCTTGAAAACACCGTTGATTTCATTAAACGCACTACGAAGGGGGAGCAACTCCGCCCGGGCGTGGCTCAGCGGGAAATGGCGGGTGAAATCCCGGTAGCGCGCTGCTTCCGCAAACTCTTCCAGTTCGCGGTATGCACGTAGCTGAGAACGGAAATTAAGAGCCAATAGCCAGATGCAAAAGGGTACTAATAACGCAGCGTAGGTATATTGCGCCTTGAATAATAAATAGGCAAGGCCGGTCAATGTGACGGCGAGCAATACGGCCCGGAAAAAAAGCAACCGCCTGAACCGTCGCATGGTTAGATATCATATTTGCTTAACCGCCTGTACAAGGCGGTACGGGTAATGCCCAGCTCTTTGGCAGCTTTGCTGATGTTGCCGCCGTGTTTTTCAACCACATTGGCAATGGTGGTGCGCTCGAGCTCCACAAGGTTGTGCCGATCGGCGCTGGTACGGTTGCCTTGAGTGGGAGGAGGTACCTGTTCAATGGGCGAAAAGATAAGGTCTTGTGCTCCCAGCACTTCATCTTCTGTCATGATGACGGCTCGTTCGATGCTGTATTGGAGTTCGCGGACGTTTCCGGGGTAATGGTAATCGAGGAGCTTCTGTTCCGCCCGCTTATCGAAATCGGCCGCAGGTTTCATATACTTCTGTCCGTACTTGCGGAGGAAGTGCCGGGCGATGCGAAGGGTATCATCCCCACGGTCCCGTAGGGGTGGCACCTGTAGGTCCACGGTGTTAATGCGATAAATAAGGTCCTTGCGGAAGCGGTTTTCATTGGCTAGGTCGGCCAGCGGAACATTCGTTGCACAAACCAAGCGGATATCCACAGGAATGGGAGTATTACTGCCTAGCGGGATCACCTGCCTATTCTGGAGCACACTTAAGAGTTTGGCCTGCTGCTGGAGTGAGATATTGCCGATCTCATCGAGGAAAAGCGTGCCTCCATTGGCTGCCTCAAACCGGCCCATACGGTCTTCGCGGGCATCGGTAAAGGCCCCTTTCTTATGTCCGAAGAGTTCGCTTTCAAACAAACTTTCCGTCAGCGCACCAACATCTACTTTGACGAACGGTTTGTCGGCCCGGTTTGACTGTTTATGAATGGCTGTGGCGATGAGGTCCTTGCCCGTTCCATTTTCGCCCAGTATAAGGATATTGGCGTCGGTGGGGGCTATTTTGCCGATTTTATAGCGTAGGTCTTGCATAACTGTAGACGCTCCGATAAACTCCAGATCGGTCCCTGTGGTATTTTCACTTGTTTTTTTTCGTTCTTTCGTCGATAGTAAGTCGGTAATGACACCGATTAGTTGCTCGTTTTGCCAGGGCTTTACCACGAAGTCTGCTGCCCCTTGCTTAAGCGACGTTACGGCCAGGTCGATGGCGCCATATGCGGTAATCATCACTACAGGGAGCTCAGGCCTGATTGATTTTATCCGGTTGAGCCAATAGAGCCCTTCGTTGCCCGTATTGATGGTGCTTTTGAAGTTCATGTCCAGCAATACCAGATCGGGCTTTTCTTTTGAAAGTGCCGCGGGAATCTGCTCGGGGTTGTGCTCGGTGATAACCGCTGCAACGTGCTGTTTGAGTAGTAGGCGTACAGCGGTTAATACATCGGAATCATCGTCAACGATTAATATGCGCGCATGCTTCATATGGACTCTCTGAATTTAAACCGTAAAACTACAACTATAAGTATGGGCTGGCAAAAAAATGAAAAAAATAATTTTGTATATCGCTAAACTGCGCTATATTTGCAGACCCAAATGAGGGAGCATAGCTCAGCTGGTTCAGAGCATCTGCCTTACAAGCAGAGGGTCACAGGTTCGAATCCTGTTGCTCCCACAAAAACACCTGCTACACGGCGGGTGTTTTTAGTTTATAGACTATGCATTGCCTTTATGTTGCTCGCTCAGGAACCCCAACGTGCTATTGAGCGGAATTTGTCTGCTAATTTGGCAATTGGAGCGTACGATTAGCTAAATCTATAGGTTCCTTTAGCTTTTTCGCCTAAAAGCATGATATAGAAGCAGGATTTTCCCCGATTTCGGCAAAAAAGTGCTGTAAACAAATGTAAATGTTTTTATTTTTAAACTATTTTCTATATTTGGCGCTGTAAATGAAACGCTTAGTGCTAAAGCTAGCGTGTGCTGTGCCAGTGATGGTCATGCTGAGTTGCCCATTGGTTGCTCAAATCAAAGATATCACCGCACTCAAGGCGCGCATCCCTGCCCTACGTGACAGTACAGAGCGAGCTGCGCTCTACGCACGGCTGGGCATGCTGTACTCCAATAGGTCATTAGATTCGTGTTACTATTTCGGAGCACGTGCACTCGACCTCGCCAAGCGCATCAATGATAAAGAAGGCGAGGCCGAAGCCCTCAACGTACTCGCCTTCTATTACCTAGAAAAGGCCAATCCCTACCTCGCCTATAAATACATCAATGAGTCCCTCACACTTTTCGAACGATTGAAAAATAAGCCGAAAATCTGTGAGGTGACCATGAACATTGGTGTGCTGCTGAGTTTCGAAGGAAAACTGGATCAGTCGTTCGCGCAGTACCGCAAGGCTTATGAACTGAGTGAGCACCTGGTACAGGACTCCATCCGGCCCTTGGTGTTGCTAAACTTCGCAATGGCACAATCGTTTATGTCGCAGCAGGCCAACATAACCCCCTTAATTGATGAGGCAGAGCGGCTGGCCGAAGAGCAGGGAAACCAACGGTTTTTGGTCATCGCACGGTTAACGCGAAACGCTACCCGTTTCCGGCGTGGGGTTTCCCCCGATGAAGTCATCCCGGCGCAGCGTTCCATTATTGATGAAACAAAGAAAGCCGGATACGAATATTTCACTGCACTGGCATACATGGAGCTTGCCAATATGTTCCTGCCGGTAGCGGTAGACAGCGCGGTCTGGTATTTCGATCAAGCCATTGAACTAGCGGAAAGAACGGGTTACGAGGGTCTTCATTTCCAAACGATGTCCCAAGCCTATCGGGCGTTGGCGGAGATGCAGCCTCTGCCGCCACAGGCGAACGCGTATAGCCGTAAGCTGCTGGAAATCAGTCGAGAGAAGGAAATCGAGAGCCAGAAAACAGGGATGGATTTTCTCCAATTGGCACTTAAGGAACAGCAGGTAGCTGCCGACCAGGCCCGCTTGCAATCCCGGAGGATGTTGGCGGTATCCCTCGGGATTACCTGTTTACTGGCCATTGGATTCTCCTTGCTCATTTTTCGACTATACCGCAATAAGCGCCGACTGGCTTCGCGCCAAAAAGAAATCAATGTCCGATTGGAGGAACAGTATAAACAGCTTGAAGACAATAATGCGTTTCATCAGAAGCTGATTTCGATCATTTCGCATGACCTGCGGCAGCCGCTATCGTCTATGTTGATGCTGGGCGAAGGTGGCATAGTGGAGCGCATGAGCGATTCGCAGCGGCAGTACGTTTTCGATCAGGTTAGCCAGAATGCCCGAACAAGTTTGCAAGCGATGGACGGTCTGGTACATTGGATGAAACTGAACACGGTGGGGTTGGCCTATAAACCATCGAGGGTGAACCTCAAGGAAGTTATGCTGGCGGCGCTAGCATATAACCAGGTGGTGGCCGATCAGAAAGGTATTGTTGTGATGGACTTTATCCCGGGCGCAGTCGATGCGCTCGCCCAAAGCGAGATGCTCCTGTTCGTGAATCGCAATATCCTCAGCAACGCACTCCGCCATACCCCCAATGGGGGAAGAATCGTGGTTTCTGTCGTTGAAGATGAAGAAGGAAACGATGCGATTGTGCGTGTTGCAGACTCTGGTAGCGGGATCCCCGCAAACCTATTGCCCCACTTGTTTGATAAAGAACGGTCTGATAGGGCGAGTGGAGGCTCTGGCCTAGCGCTAATTATCTGCCACGAGATGATTGAAAAAATGAATGGCCGGATTTGGGCAAACAACAACCCCGATGGGGGCGCTTCCTTCTGCTATAGCTTGCCATTGGCCGCACGTATGAGCAGCGATATGCCACATATCCATCCCTCTTTGGCAGAAAGCTACGGGTGCACGACAGATTTCCGTCAAGCGGCATTTTTAGCGTATTCGACGATTTTATACCATCTATTGCTTTTGTAGG
>NZ_JBHEUZ010000044.1:0-5529 GCF_041925275.1 Parapedobacter sp. 2B3
TGCGTTATGCAGCGGGGCGTTGTAGATTTTGGCGCCGACCTACTCTCACGCCTTTTACGGCAATACCATCGGCTCGGGCGGGCTTAACTTCTCTGTTCGGTAAGGGAAGAGGTGTACACCGCCGACATAGGCACCATGAAATCGTTATGACATGAACTGGAAGAAAACAGGGAGGGAGGATGGGAGAAGGCAACGGTATCTGCTGCTTGAGAAAGCTATGGGGCTATTAGTACCGCTCGGCTTTGGTGTTGCCACCTTTAGACCTGCGGCCTATCGACCCCGTCATCTACGGGGGCCCTCGTAAGGAACACTCATCTTGTGGCCGGTTTCGCACTTAGATGCTTTCAGCGCTTATCCAAACCCGACATAGCTACCCAGCGGTACGCCTGGCGGCATAACTGGTTCACCAGCGGTCGGTCCAGCCCGGTCCTCTCGTACTAAGGCCAGCCCCACTCAATGTTCCCACGCCCGCAACAGATAGGGACCGAACTGTCTCGCGACGTTCTGAACCCAGCTCGCGTGCCACTTTAATGGGCGAACAGCCCAACCCTTGGGACCTTCTCCAGCCCCAGGATGTGACGAGCCGACATCGAGGTGCCAAACCTCCCCGTCGATATGAGCTCTTGGGGGAGATCAGCCTGTTATCCCCAGAGTACCTTTTATCCTTTGAGCGATGGCCCTTCCATGCAGAACCACCGGATCACTATGTCCGCCTTTCGGCCCTGTTCGGCTTGTGGGCCTCACAGTCAAGCAAGCTTATGCCATTGCACTCCACGTACGGTTACCAAGCGTACTGAGCTTACCTTTGAAAGCCTCCGTTACCTTTTTGGAGGCGACCACCCCAGTCAAACTACCCACCAAACAGTGTCCCCCTGGTCTCAGGGGTTAGGAACCGGATACGCAAAGGGCGGTATTTCAAGGACGGCTCCACGGGTCCTGGCGAACCCGTTTCGCAGCCTCCCGCCTATCCTACACATCACGCACCCAGTCCCAATGTTAAGCTGTAGTGAAGGTTCATGGGGTCTTTCCGTCCCGTTGCGGGTAACCGGCGTCTTCACCGATACCACAATTTCACCGAGCTCATGGCTGAGACAGTGCCCAGATCGTTACACCATTCGTGCAGGTCGGAACTTACCCGACAAGGAATTTCGCTACCTTAGGACCGTTATAGTTACGGCCGCCGTTTACCGGGGCTTCGGTTCAATGCTTCGCGGGCGAACCCACTAACATCCCCCCTTAACCTTCCGGCACCGGGCAGGTGTCAGGCCTTATACCTCATCTTTCGATTTCGCAAAGCCATGTGTTTTTGTTAAACAGTCGCCTGGGCCTTTTCACTGCGTCCCACGTTGCCGTGGGAGCCCCTTCTCCCGAAGTTACAGGGCCATTTTGCCGAGTTCCTTAGCCATGATTCACTCGAGCACCTTAGGATTCTCACCCCAACCACCTGTGTCGGTTTGCGGTACGGGTTCTGATGGCCTGGAGCTTAGCGGATTTTCTCGGGAGCATGATTACCCACACTATCGGCGCCGCCGAGGCTTTGCCGTACTATCGGGTTTCAGCAGGGGTCCCGGATTTTCCTGGGATCCCTATACCTACGCCCTTCAACGCACTATTCCGTCAGTGCGCGGTGGTGTCACTTCTCCGTCCCCGCGTCGCAACCATCAAAAGTACGGGAATATTAACCCGTTGTCCATCGGCATCCCCCTTCGGGTTAGCCTTAGGCCCCGACTGACCCTGATCCGATTAGCGTTGATCAGGAAACCTTGGTCTTTCGGTGGGCGGGTTTCCCACCCGCCTTATCGTTACTTATGCCTACATTTGCTTTTCCGGAAAGTCCACCGCACCTCACGGTGCGGATTCGCCCCCGCCGGAATGCTCCCCTACCAGTGCAATAAATTGCAATCCATAGCTTCGGTAACACGCTTGATGCCCGTTCATTATCCACGCCCGGCCGCTCGACTAGTGAGCTGTTACGCACTCTTTAAATGGATGGCTGCTTCCAAGCCAACATCCTAGCTGTCTGTGCAGCCGGACCTCGTTAGTCCAACTTAGCGTGTATTTGGGGACCTTAGCTGATGGTCTGGGTTCTTTCCCTCTCGGCCCTGGACCTTAGCACCCAGAGCCTCACTGCAGAGTATATCCCGCGGCATTCGGAGTTCGTCTGGATTTGGTAGGATGTGACTCCCCCGCACCCAATCGGTAGCTCTACCTCCGCGGGACTTAACCTCCACGCTGTTCCTAAAAACATTTCGGGGAGTACGAGCTATTTCCCAGTTTGATTGGCCTTTCACCCCTACCCTCAGGTCATCCGGAAACTTTTCAACGTTTATCGGTTCGGTCCTCCAGTACCTGTTACGGCACCTTCAACCTGCCCAAGGGTAGATCACAAGGTTTCGCGTCTACCTCCACCGACTGTGCGCCCTGTTCAGACTCGCTTTCGCTTCGGCTGCCCCACTGAATGGGTTAACCTTGCCGGTGAAGAGTAACTCGTAGGCTCATTATGCAAAAGGCACGCCGTCATAACGCTAAAAGCGTCACTCCGACCGCTTGTAGGCACACGGTTTCAGGTTCTATTTCACTCCCCTGTTCGGGGTTCTTTTCACCTTTCCCTCACGGTACTGGTCCACTATCGGTCTCCCAGGAGTATTTAGCCTTGGCGGATGGTGCCGCCGGATTCCCGCAGGGCGTCTCCGACCCCGCGGTACTCAGGAATCCACTAGGCTGGCTTTGCTTGCGTGTACGGGACTATCACCCCCTATGGTACCGGCTTCCCTTCCGGTTTCCACTTCGCTAATCCAATGCCATGTCGTGGTCCTACAACCCCGGATATGCCGTAACATGTCCGGTTTGGGCTGTTCCGCGTTCGCTCGCCACTACTTGCGGAATCACTGTTGTTTTCTCCTCCTACGCCTACTTAGATGTTTCAGTTCAGCGCGTTCGCGTATTATACGATGTACCTTCAGTACATCAGGTTGCCCCATTCGGAAACCACCGGATCGATTCCCATTTGCGGATCCCCGGTGCTTATCGCAGCTTGTCGCGTCCTTCATCGCCTCTGGGAGCCTAGGCATCCCCCGTGTGCCCTTGTCTACTTTCTTCACCGCACGGCCCTTTTGCTACCGCGCGGCTGCTTTCGGCCGACCGCTCGCGCGGACGGCCACTGTTGCCTTCTCTTTCTCTCTCTTCTTGTTTTCTTCCAATATGTCAAAGAACTTCTTTAGATGTGAGATGTGAGACATTAGATTTGAGACGGCTGTCTCATATCACATATCTATCCCCCCATATCTAATCGTGGAGAATAACGGATTCGAACCGTTGACCCCCTGCGTGCAAGGCAGGTGCTCTAGCCAGCTGAGCTAATTCCCCTTCATCCGTAGTCCCGAGCAGACTTGAACTGCTGACCCCTACATTATCAGTGTAGTGCTCTAACCAACTGAGCTACGGGACTAGCTTTTCTTCTCGCCTGTCGGATACCGTGTAAGGGAACGGTGTCCTATTCTTCTGTTTCCTTTTGATTCCAATTGATTATCATGTGCGCAACGAGCACCAATCCGGTACCCTAGAAAGGAGGTATTCCAGCCGCACCTTCCGGTACGGCTACCTTGTTACGACTTAGCCCCAATCACCAGTTTTGCC
Organism: Parapedobacter sp. 2B3; assembly: GCF_041925275.1. NCBI lineage: Bacteria > Pseudomonadati > Bacteroidota > Sphingobacteriia > Sphingobacteriales > Sphingobacteriaceae > Parapedobacter > Parapedobacter sp. 2B3. The sequence goes on from NZ_JBHEUZ010000044.1 coordinate 3,637, forward strand.
CTGACACGCCCCTTGCGGCAACATGCTTCAGGCACCCCCGGCTTTCATGGCTTGACGGGCGGTGTGTACAAGGCCCGGGAACGTATTCACCGCGTCATTGCTGATACGCGATTACTAGCGAATCCAACTTCACGGGGCCGAGTTGCAGGCCCCGATCCGAACTGTGAACGGCTTTGCGGGATTGGCGCCCTGTTGCCAGGTGGCTGCCCGCTGTACCGCCCATTGTAGCACGTGTGTAGCCCCGGACGTAAGGGCCATGATGACTTGACGTCGTCCCCGCCTTCCTCACTGTTTGCACAGGCAGTCTGGATAGAGTCCCCACCGTTACATGCTGGCAACTATCCATAGGGGTTGCGCTCGTTGCGGGACTTAACCCAACACCTCACGGCACGAGCTGACGACAGCCATGCAGCACCTAGTTTCGTGTCCCGAAGGACTCATCCATCTCTGGATGATTCACTAACTTTCAAGCCCGGGTAAGGTTCCTCGCGTATCATCGAATTAAACCACATGCTCCTCCGCTTGTGCGGGCCCCCGTCAATTCCTTTGAGTTTCACCCTTGCGGGCGTACTCCCCAGGTGGATGACTTAACGCTTTCGCTTGGGCGCCGGCCGTGTATCGCCGACACCGAGTCATCATCGTTTAGGGCGTGGACTACCAGGGTATCTAATCCTGTTCGATCCCCACGCTTTCGTGCATCAGCGTCAATCGCGCCTTGGTAAGCTGCCTTCGCAATCGGTGTTCTGTGGCATATCTATGCATTTCACCGCTACTTGCCACATTCCGCCTACCTCATCCGCATTCAAGCGCGCCAGTATCAACGGCACTGCGATGGTTGAGCCACCGTCTTTCACCACTGACTTAGCGCGCCGCCTACGCACCCTTTAAACCCAATAAATCCGGATAACGCTCGGATCCTCCGTATTACCGCGGCTGCTGGCACGGAGTTAGCCGATCCTTATTCTCCAGGTACGCTCAGCCCCGTTCACGAACGGGGGTTTGTTCCCTGGCAAAAGCAGTTTACAACCCGTAGGGCCGTCTTCCTGCACGCGGCATGGCTGGTTCAGGCTTGCGCCCATTGACCAATATTCCTTACTGCTGCCTCCCGTAGGAGTCTGGTCCGTGTCTCAGTACCAGTGTGGGGGATTCTCCTCTCAGAGCCCCTAGGCATCGTCGCCTTGGTAAGCCGTTACCCTACCAACTAGCTAATGCCACGCGAGCCCATCCGTCCCCTATGAATATTTGGCTGGAAGGTGATGCCACCACCCAGCGTCATGCGGTGTTAATCCCTCTTTCGAGGGGCTATCCCCCTGGGACGGGCAGGTTGCTCACGCGTTACGCACCCGTGCGCCACTCTCATGGGGAGCAAGCTCCCCAATCCCGTTCGACTTGCATGTATTAGGCCTGCCGCTAGCGTTCATCCTGAGCCAGGATCAAACTCTCCATTGTAGAATGAAGTTCGATCTGACCCGATCACTCGGAATCAATCTTTATTAATTATGTCTAATAACCTGGATTGACCTAGGTCTGTCTTTTAACTTTCGCCTTCAAACAGACTACTCGTTACGCTACATGAATATCAATATCTTTCAAGAACTTCAACGCCTCCGCTCGCGCTTCGGCCATCGTGCTGACGCATGGGGTCCGACCCCCTGCACCGCTGCTTTTTTTTCATCCCCCAAACCCCTCCGCCAGCCTCGCGCCGGCCGGACCGGGTAACCCCGGTTTCCGTTTGGGACTGCAAAGGTAAGAACATTTATCAACCCCGCAAAATTTATTTTCAACTTTTTTCCCGGGCACCCAACCCCCAAAAACAACCAACGGCAAAACCCGAAAAACAAAGCCAAAACCCTCAATGAACAACCGCATCCTCCGAAGCGGGTTGCAAAGGTA
>NZ_JBHEUZ010000045.1:0-2857 GCF_041925275.1 Parapedobacter sp. 2B3
AAAAGCCGCATGAAAGGACAGGCTATCAACCTTAACCTAAAAGAAAAAAATCTCCAGTAGACTATTGCAATTCCATAGTCTTCGAAGAACAGCCCCACCTTCTTCTGCCTTTCTCCTGCCCGTGTTCTCCCATCTCGCAGGCCGTACGCGGGGTGTATCCGTGCTGTACACGTGGTTTTCCTGGATACCGGCCGTATACGGCCCGATAGATTCACGCGAGATGGTAGAAGAAAGGGAGAAGAAAGTACGAAGAAAGCACGAGTGTGTTTCAAGTACTGGCAGTGTACAGGTAAAGTACGGGTAGTGTACTATGGTGTGGGTACATTTCCGTAGCATAGGGGCTACGTATCCCGTAAGGATGTATCGCACCTTAAGTAAGGATTGTTGGCATAAAAGGTATTCCGGTTGTGTTCGCTTGAGGCCATATGCGCCCCATAAGCGTAAAAATTGCTTCATTATAATGTTTGATTTTAGGTGTAAGAAATTACGTTAATTAACCCGACGTCTTTTACTCAAATCAAACAGGCTTTCTTATTATACTTTTGTAAAGATTCTGCGTGGAGATTTCCCACGCTTTCGACAATGCCGTTTCCCTCTCTCCTATCGGAGCTGGAAAATTGGCTGTTCTTAAAAATAAAAAACTCGTTTTCATATTGGTTAGTTGAAAACGAGTCCCGTTGGTTTTATTTGGCCTGAATGCTATAGCTCCCGGACCCTATCAACCGTACAGCAGGCTTCCGACGGCCAAACAGGACGGATTTACGATAGAGCCCGGGAGCTATAAGTGGCACAAATGTACCAAAATATACTCTCGGGCATTAACCTATCGTCTCGCCTGTTTGCAAAAATGTCGGAATTTGCTGTCGAGACTCTTTGTCAATGCCTTATTAGCACACAAATAAATCAATAAACACAATCATTTGTGTATCAACGAAACAAATGTAATAAACAAATTTCAATAAAAGAAATTATTGACCGCTTTTGTAATTAATAACAAGATGAGATTAGCCGAATGGCTAATTTAAATAAAGAGTTAATCCGTAAGAACATTTTCAAACTTCTCGACTATTCAGGCTTAACAGATCTCAGCTTTGCCGATTTGCTAGATGTCTCAGAAAAGCAAATTAGGCGCATAAAGAAAGGAGCAGCTGAATTTAGCATTAATGACATTAACAAAGCTTGTGACTTTTTCAGAAAATCGTTTGCAAGCATAAATAGGCGCGAGATTGAAGCTGACCGGATGTTTCGCGATAAACTAATTACACAACACAAGGGTAATCCCGAGTACAGCACGATCTTAGAAAAACGTCCTTCTATCACATATGCAATAAATTTTGAATTGCTTTACAATGAGAATTTTAGAAAAAAAGGACTTGGCATCAGTAAAATCAGTCAGCTTTTCGAAGCCAGAGGATGGAAGTTTTCAAGCGCATATATATCGTTGGCCATGGTAAGGAATGCAGATAGAATCAAACGGATACGAAATCTGGAAAGGAAGGGTTGGTATGTTTATACGGTGAGGTAGTCTTAGAAAATCAGGGCAAAACTATTTTCGATGAAGTATTTCTTTTATTTTCAATACAACGTATATTAGACCACGGTAAACAACTAGCTATTATATAGCAATCGTATTATGGAAGTAAATTATTTTAATTAAATTGACATATTTTCAATCAAACTGAACTACCTTTTTTTGATATAATGAACCTAAAAAAGAGATACTATAATAAGTTAGTACAGCTTTATATCAGGCAAAATTGGTTGAACTCTAAGGAGGCAGAAATTGATCAATTGCTTAAATTGTGCAACAACGAAGGTAAAGAAAACCTAGTTTTTAAGCTTCTCAGTGACTTTTCATATCTCAACAATGACAATTTGTCCATGCTCTTAAATGATATTGCGACCTACATTATCAACGAAACCGGGTTCGTACAGAAGGAGACACAAATTTTGGCGATAACCCAAGATGATAATGCAGATAGTGGTCAAAAAATGCTAGACCAAATAAAGGTGCCATTATTCAAGCTAGGTTGGAGAAGCCCAGAATTAGTTAACAATTTTTCCAAGGTTGCCAAACGTTTCAACAAAGGTTTAAACAAAATTGTAATTGTTGACGAATTCGTAGGAAGTGGAAAAACATTGCGCGGTAAATTGAACTTCCTTCAAGGCGTTTTGAATGGCGATTATCAAGTTAAGTTCTGTTTTTTGGCAGGCATTAAGACTACAATAGATCAATTACGAGGTGAAGGGGTTGATATTTTTTGCCCCTTACAGCTTACCAAAGGAATATCAGAGTCATTTGCCGGCGTGGAATTAAAGAAAGCTGAAGATAACATGTTGGAATTAGAACTTGAATTGGCGGAAAAAATTAACGACAAACAATTATTTGATTATTCATTTGGATACGGGGGTGCGGAGGCATTATATACAATGGAGGGATGCAATGGCAATACCCCAAATTCGGTATTTCCGATATTTTGGTGGCTTTTAGATAAAAAAAATAACCTACGGAATACTCTGTTAACTAGATATGAGAAAGGTTTTGAAATATGACTAACATAGACAAGCGAATATTTGGAGATTTATTATCGTCGTCTGATTATCGACTACAAACTTTTACATTTTACTCCCGCCATAAAATCAAGCCTTCAGAAATTTTCAGTTTTATTACCAAGTATACTGAATTGGGCTATATAAATTATGATGATGACGCAATTGAACTCACGAGCGCAGGGAAAGAAAAGCTATTTGTTTCTTTTAATTTAAAGAGTTTTTACTTAAGGGCACCTCTAAAAACTCATTGATTTGAAATAACATTTGATATTAGCTTGATTTTCAGTATATTTAAATCATGAAA
>NZ_JBHEUZ010000046.1:0-2775 GCF_041925275.1 Parapedobacter sp. 2B3
ACCAACGGCAAAACCCGAAAAACAAAGCCAAAACCCTCAATGAACAACCGCATCCTCCGAAGCGGGTTGCAAAGGTAACAACCTTTTGCTTTAATGCAAACAACCATGTGAAAAATACTCACATTTATTCGCAATGGGCTCATATACAAACCCTTTAAATAACACGCCCTCCCTCCGTGTGGAGGTAGCTCGTGCTAACCGTGATTTCCGCCGGTAGGCAAGGTGATTTCCGCGGCGTCAATTGGCTGGCCTTCGTGAGTTAAAAGAAAAGACATGGGGTTTTCGGGATCCTTGATAATCTCAAACAGGGTGTATCCCCAGGGCTTCCAGAAGTTTTCGAGGACCTGCCCATAGGTCTTTGCCTGCCATGGGTCGAAAATGGGCCTCATACTCATATCCATCAAAGACATCGGTTCAATATAGACCTGGTCGGCGGTCGGCGCCACCATATACGTGGGCAGCCGGTTGAATAGATAAGCCGAGTAGAAAAAACGCGCGCACAATTCTTCAAACTGGATGGGATGGAGCCGTCGCCCGGTTAGTGGCTCTACAAATGCATTATTGTAAGCGCCGTTCGCACCGTTGTCTTGGAGGCATGCAATCAAGCCGAAATCATTCATCCTCAGGGAATACACCAACGTATTGATTTCATCCCGATAGTTGAACGTATCCGCCGGGTTATCTACCTGGGCCACGATAATGGAAAAGGGCAGCCCGTCAAACTGGACGGGTACAATCAACGATTGCAGCATGAGGTGGAGATGCTTGAACTTATGGACAAGCACTTGCGAAAAATTCATCGCCTCCCCGCTAAGTGCCTGTTGCCTTATCCCCGCTTGGATCTCGTTGAATACAACACCATACACCATCCGAGACACCCATTGGAACAACGTCACCCTATCCATATCCACCACGGCCCCGTACCCTTTCTCAAACGCCTGTCTTACGCGCTTGTCAAGTTCCGAAATACGCTCGGCCACCGCCGGCGCACAGGGAAGGCGCAACGCCTTGTATGTACGGAGGCTTTCGTCGAGCAGCTTGAAAGGTTTGTCTTCAATATCAAACCTACGCATCAGCCAATCCGGGAAGACCTGTATCTGGTCCCCGGCCGACAATAAGGGCTGCCCACTCAGAAAGCAGGTTTGGTTGTCGAAACGGAAATCCTCAAAAGGGTTATATATATTATAGGTATGCATGTGCGGTAACGGTTTGTTGTAACGTTCTCAAGCCAGCGATGTATTCAATCCAGCGACGGGAAGGAGATGCCCTTGATTTTTCTGTAAAGCTCCACTGCATACAGGTCGGTCATCCCCGAAACGAAATCCAGTACCGAACGTACTTTCCCGTAAGTGCCCGGTTGGTCGGTGTGGAACTGTTTCGGCATCAATGCCAGAAGCTTGCGGTCGTACTTCGTTTTCCCCTCTTTCAAATAGGAGGGGATGAACTCCTCCAACAGCCCATTCATAACCTTGTAGCCCGCCACCTCAATCTGCACAACGGACTGCGCATTGTAGATTTTCTCAACAGAGACCTGTTCGATGGCCCGCATCCCATCCACCAACTCGCGAGCCAGCGCCTCCATAAGCGGCTTTTCAAATCGGCCACTTAATATGGCATCCTGATGCTGCATGAAAGCCTGGGCACAAGCTACGATCAATGTGTTTATTGCTTTCGCCCGCAACAAGCTTATACGGCTGTCGGAGTCGCCGAGCGTTTCCAAGCGGGCCTTTAATGGATCGCCCCCGCAGATGGGAAGCAACAGGTCCTCCACCTGCTCATAGGTTAATATTCCCAATCGATGCGCATCTTCCAGATCGATGATGTTATAGCAGATGTCGTCCGCCGCCTCCACAAGGTAGACCAAGGGATGCCGTTTGTATCCCAGCTGCCGCCCGCTCTCGGAAAGCAGGCCGAGCTCCCGGGCGATTTTCTCGAAGGTCGGTCGTTCCGGCTGGAAAAAACCATACTTTTTTCGGTGATGTACCCGCCCATCGTGGCCGTCGATAGCCGCACAGGGATATTTTACGATAGCGCCAAGCGTACTGTATGTAAGCGCAAATCCATGCGCGTCTTTACCTGTAAATCCGTGGGTGAGTATCCGGAGCGCATTGGCATTGCCTTCGAAATGCGTGAGGTCCGCCCATTCTTCGGGAGAAACCCTTTCCTTAAAGGCGCGTCCGTCGCCGTCGGTAAAATAACTGGAAATGGCCGCTTCGCCCGAATGCCCGAACGCAGGGTTCCCCAGGTCGTGCGATAAGCAGGCGGCGGAGACGATGTTGCCCACTTCCTGCAAGTAGGGCAGCTCGGAGTCGATCATTGGAAAAGACCTTCTCATTTCATTGTAGAAAATGCGCCCCAACGACCGGCCAACACTGGCAACCTCAAGGCTATGGGTGAGCCTGTTGTGCACAAAGACACTGCCGGGCAACGGGAAAACCTGTGTTTTGTTCTGCAGCCGACGGAAAGGCGAGGAGAAAATCAGCCGGTCATAGTCGCGTTGAAATTCCGACCGGGCCTCGTGCTGATCATCGGTGTGCCGTGATTCATAACCCCAACGCTTAGCCGAGAGCAATTGCTTCCAATTCATAGCATCCATGGAGAGCAAAGGTAAGACAAATTACCATACCGGAAGCGGCCGTTCTTTCAGGGAAATCGCTTTTAAGATTTTGGGATTAGGAATAGTATCCGTATATTTATAGAAATGGTTAGGGTGAAAAAAAATGCCCTTTTCAAATCCGACTAATAAGCCATACCAAGTTTTTTCTCATTATTTTT
>NZ_JBHEUZ010000047.1:0-2601 GCF_041925275.1 Parapedobacter sp. 2B3
TGGAGATTTCGGTTATATTGACCACCGGATTTCGGAATAAAGTGACCACCTATTCCGGCGGAAATTGACCAGGGTATTCCGGAGGAAACTGACCACCCTTCAGAGCTAGTTCAGGAGCTGTATCGGTAACCATATTTTTGGGGTTAACAACTTCAGAAGATATGGCTAATACAACGATCAGCATGAACAAGATCAGACAGATACTCAGACTTTACCACCAGGGCCGCAGTAAACAATGGATAGCCATCCATACCGGGGTATCGCGCAACACGGCGAAAAAGTACCTGGCCTATTTCCAATCAAGCGGTTTCACCTTCGAAGAGGTGGACTCACTTGGCGACCGGGAACTCGAAGACCTCTTCGGCAAGAGCAACGAACGCGAGCCCGATAGCCGCCTGCAGGCCCTGCAGCGCTGTTTCCCGCGTATGGACCGGGACCTGAAACGTACGGGTGTCACCCGTAAGATATTATGGGAGTCCTACCGGGAAGAGTTCCCCCAGGGGCTGGGGTATACGCAGTTCTGCTTTTATTACAACCAATGGAAGGCGATGGTCAACCCGGTGATGCACCTTGACCATAAGGCGGGTGACAAGGTATATATTGACTTTGCGGGCAAGAAACTGCAATTGGTGGACCCGCATAGCGGGGAACTGCGGGACGTGGAAGTGTTCGTTGCCGTACTTGGCGCCAGCCAGCTCACCTATGTGGAGGCGGTGGAAGGACAGGGCAAAGAGGACCTGATAGGCGCCTGTGAGAACGCGCTGCACTATTTCGGCGGTGTCCCCTCGGCCATCGTCCCGGATAACCTCAAGGCGGCCGTTACCCGCAGCAACCGTTACGAGCCGACCCTGAACGAGACCTTTGCCGACTTTGCCGACCATTACCAGACGAGCGTACTGCCGGCGAGGGCACACCGTCCCCGGGACAAGGCGTTGGTGGAAGGGGCGGTGAAGATCATATACAGCAGGGTATATGCACCGTTGCGCAAAAACACCTACCACGGCCTGGGCGAGCTCAATACCGCGATACGGGAGCGGCTTGAGTACCACAACAACGGGCCGCTCAAAGGGCGTAACTACAGCCGGAGGTCACAGTTCGAGGAGGTTGAAAGGGAAACGCTCGGTCCGCTCCCGGTGGCCCGTTACGAGTTCAGGAAACTGCATTATGCCACGGTCATGAAAAACGGGCACATCTGCCTGGGCGCCGACCGGCATTATTACAGCGTTCCCTACCGCTTCATCGGCAAAAAGGCCAAGATGCTCTATTCACGCAAAAGCGTGGAAATATTCTACCACTATGAGCGCATCGCCGTCCATGCAAGGGATCCGGCCCCTTACGGCTATACCACCGACAGCAACCACCTGGCCACGACCCACCGTTTCGTCACCGAATGGACCCCCGAGCGTTTCCTTCAGTGGGCGGAGTCGATACACGATGACGTGAAGCTTTACATCCAGCGGATACTGGAGCGCAAGCAGCACCCCGAACAGGCCTACAGGTCATGCGTGGGGGTGTTGGGCTTCGCCAAAAAGGTCGGCAACGATCGTCTGGCAAAGGCCTGCGGACGGGCGCTGAGCTACGGGATCCACAATTACAAGACCATACAGACCATCCTGACAAACCGGATGGACGAATACCAGGAAAACCCTTTTGCCGAGGAACTGCCCATGCCCGAACATGGCAACATCCGCGGCGAGGAATACTATAAATAACCCTTTAAACAATAATCAGGATGAACACGAACACACTTGAGAAATTACGTAAGCTGAGGTTCCATGGCATGTACCATGCATTCAAGAGCTCGCTTGAAAGCGGTAGGTACGACACCATCACCGCGGATGAACTGCTGGCCCAACTGGTGGATGCCGAATGGGATGACAGGCACAACCGCCGCATCGCACGGCAGATATTCTATGCCAAGTTCCGCTACAAGGCAGCCATTGAGGAAATCAATTATGAAGTGGCGCGCAATATCGACAGGAACCTGGTGCAGCGGCTTGCGGACTGCTCCTTCATCGGGCGCAATGAGAACCTGTTGGTAACGGGAAGTACCGGTATAGGCAAAAGCTACATAGCCACCGCGCTGGGATACCAGGCGTGCATCATGGGGTACCGGGTGCTTTATGCGAGTACCCCCAAGCTTTTTGCAAGACTGAAAATGGCCAAGGCCGACGGGACCTATATCAAGGAGATCGCCAAGATAGAAAAGCAGCAGCTATTGATACTGGATGACTTTGCCATACAGCCCTTTGATGCCCCCAGCAGGGCCGCCCTGATGGAAATAATCGAGGACAGGCACGGTAAGACATCACTGATCATCACCTCCCAGCTACCGGTGAGCGCATGGTACGACGTGATCGGTGACAGGACCATAGCCGATGCCATACTTGACCGTATTGTCCACGACGCACACCGCATGGAACTCAATGGCGAATCAATGAGAAAGAAACGCCAATCCACAGGTGAAAATAAAAACAGAATCGATACTTTATAATCAGTACTTTTGACAACAATACTGCTACAGCTCCCAGCTAGCTTCGCCAGCAAATCAGGTGGTCAGTTTGCCACGGAATCGCATGGTCACTTTCTCCGAAATCTACA
>NZ_JBHEUZ010000048.1:0-2376 GCF_041925275.1 Parapedobacter sp. 2B3
GTATCCGCCCGACCAACTGCATATTTTCTGAGTAATTGATCCGCTGTAGCTTTACGCCCAAATATTATTGATATGAAAGAACGTAGAGACTACATGTTTACCCTTGTGGGCCAGTGGCGTGAGAGTGGTTTGACCCGGAAAGAGTTCTGCCTGCAGCATGGCATCACCCTGTCCAAGTTCGGTTACTGGATTGCACGCTGGAAAGCGGATCAATCGGTTGGGGACACCGACTTCATTCCGATGGTTCCCTCCGGATCAGGGACGGTGCTATCGGTTGTTTACCCCAACGGAGTGCGGCTGGAGGTGCCCTCGGCCGATCTTGGGCTGTTGTCCAGGCTGATTGCCCTTGCCTGATGTTCAGCCTGGGTTCCTCGCACCGTTATTACCTGTACGGCGGCCATTGCGATATGAGGAAAAGTTTTGACGGGCTTTGCGGGCTGGTGTCCTCCGGTTTGGGCCGGAGGGCAACCGGCGGGGACGTGTTTGTGTTCCTGAACCGTCGCCGCACGCATATGAAGCTTTTGCACTGGGAGCACGGCGGGTTCGTGCTGTATTACAAAAGGCTGGAGGGCGGCACCTTCCCGCTGCCCAAAAGCCGTGCGCCGGGCGGTGAGATCGACTGGAGCGATCTGGTGCTGATGGTGGAGGGGATCGTGGTGGAGAAGAGCCGGAGGCGCCATCGGTTCAGCCTGAAAAAAGCGGTCTGAAGCAATCAAAAACATCGTTTTTCATTTGCTTAACACGCTGGTTATTTGTATTTTTATGCCATGCAAACGGCACTGGAAAACCTGTCAAAAGAAGACCTATTAGCGATGGTTTCTGACCGTGACCGGGCCCTGGCCGAACAGCAGCGGATAGTCGATTCCCTAACCCGTGACTCCACCCAGAAGGATGAAAAAATCGTCTCCCTTTCCCAGGAGCGAGATTATCTGAAGGCACAGGTGGAAATGCTGCGCCGCATGCAGTTCGGCCAGAAGCGTGAGCGCTTTGAAGCAGACCCCAACCAGACCGCACTTCCGTTTGAACCTGAGCCCGAAAAAATAGAACAACAGCAGGAACAGATCAAGGAAAAGATCGAGTATGCCCGCAGGCGGCCTAATCATAAAGGTCGCGCAAAACTTCCCGAACACCTGCCGGTACAGGAGATCGAGATCCACCCCGAGGGGGATCTGTCGGATATGGTCTGCATCGGCAAGGAAGTGACTGAGGAGTTGGAGTGCGAGCCGGCCAGGTTCTACATCAAACGTTATATCCGCTATAAATATGCCGCCAAAAGCGGTGAGAGCCTGTCCCGAGCCGGTGTCGGGAGTGTAAAGATCGGTGAGCTTCCCGAGCGGGTGATCGACAAGGGCATCCCGGGATCGGGTCTGCTGGCGATGATCCTGACGGATAAATACATGGACCACCTCCCGCTGTACCGTCAAAAACAGCGCTTCGCCCGAGACAACATACAGATCGCTTCCTCCACCATCGAGGGCTGGACAAAAGAAGCACTCATCAAACTCCAGCCCCTTTACGAGCAATTGGTCTTCGATACCAAGGCAAAGGGCTATCTGCAGGTGGACGAAACACCGATAAAAGTATTGGATAAGGACAAAAAGGGTGCTGCCCATCAGGGATACTATTGGGTATACCATTGCCCGTTGGATAAAACCGTGCTGTTCGATTATAGTCCCACTCGGGGCGGCAGCGCGCCGTTGCCCATGCTGGGCGGTTTCCGGGGTTACCTGCAGACCGACGGCTATGCCGTTTACGAAAAATATGCCCGAAATAAAGAAGTGACCCATCTGGCCTGCTGGGCACATGCACGCCGTGAGTTTGAGCGGGCCTTGGACAATGACAAAGTCCGGGCGGAAAAGGCTTTACTCATGATCCAGCAGCTTTATGCGGTGGAGCGGCAGGCTAGGGAAGAAAAACTATCAGTAGATCACATCAAAGAACTTCGACTGACCGAATCCCTGCCGGTGATCAATGAACTGGGCAAATGGATCTTTGAGGAAATCAAATCCACCCTGCCCAAAAGCCAGATCGGCAAAGCCATGGCCTATGCGTATGCCCGGTGGGATGGACTGTCGGCTTATTTGTACGACGGGAATCTGCAGATCGATAACAATCAGGTGGAGAATGCCATCAGACCGGTCGCCCTGGGCCGCAAGAACTACCTCTTTGCCGGATCGCACGACGCGGCACAGCGGGCAGCCATGATCTACTCCTTCTTCGCCATCTGTAAAAAACATGAAGTGAATCCATTTCATTGGCTGAAATATACCCTGGAAAATATCATGACCATCAACCATAAAAACCTGAAAGACCTATACCCACAGAACTATAAAAATAATCTTCAGGAATCAAACCTGTAGTTGGTCGGGCGGATAC
>NZ_JBHEUZ010000049.1:0-1956 GCF_041925275.1 Parapedobacter sp. 2B3
AATCGAGTAGGAGGAAAATAGAATAGTTTTCCTCCTATTCTATTTTCCGACCTCTCACACCACCCGGCATACCGTTCGGTACCAAGGCGGTTCCTTACTTACGATACAATTCTACGATAACAATCCCTTAAGAAAGGGTATTTGGCAAGCCTTAAGGTGTCGTTGTTCAATGCGCGATGTAGGATAGCACTGTCGGCAATGCGCCAGTAGCCCTTTCGGGTGTTAGCCCATTCCCATGCTTTTTGTTTGCCTATCCCGCACGTCAACAGGTTCTTAAAACGTGTCTTCACTTTCTTCCAGCATTTCCAGATACACATCCGAAGCCTGCGGCGGTACCATTCGTCTATCCTTTGCAGCCTATTCTTCATGTCCGCTAACTTGAAGTATTCAAGCCAGCCGTTGATGAAGAGACGAAGGGCGATTTTCCGCTTTTCATACCCCATACCGTTACTCCGACTCGTCAGCTCTTTCAGTCGAGCTTTCAGTTTCCCGTAACTTTTCCGGTGGACACTCAAGCGGCATTCTCCCGATTTAATGTAGAAACCATATCCCAGGAACTTCATGCCCCGGACATGGCCTACATGGGTCTTCTCTTTATTCACACGGAGATACAGTATGCCCTCGATGTAACGGATGATACCTGCTTTTGTCCGTTCGGCCGCACGTTTACTCTTACAGAAGATTAAACAGTCGTCGGCATAACGTACAAATGGATGCCCCCGGGCCTCCAGCTCCCTGTCCAGTTCATTAAGCATGATGTTACTCAATAAAGGACTTAGGGGGCCGCCCTGGGGTACTCCCGAACGGCTCTCCTCAAACCTTTCTCCTATCTGCACTCCCGCCAGTAAGTATCTGTGGATGAGCGATACAACCCGACCGTCTTTGATACGTTTGGATAGGAGTGCTATCAGGCGGCTGTGGCTGACCGTGTCGAAGAATTTCTCCAGATCTAAGTCAACCGCATACCTATAGCCTGAGGTGATATACGTCCGGGCTTGTTCCAGGGCATCATGGCAACTCCGCTTGGGGCGGAATCCATAGCTGGTTTCGCTGAACTCCCGTTCATAGATGGGCGAGAGGATTTGCGATATGCATTGTTGGACGAAACGGTCAACAACCGTAGGGATACCCAACAGGCGTTTCTTTCCGCCGTCCTTGGGTATTTCCACGCGCCGTACCGGATTCGGCTTGTACTTGCCCGTGCCGATGGCATGCAGGAGTTCTCCTTTATGCCCATGGAGCCAAGCCAGCAAATCTGTCGTATCCATGCCGTCTATGCCCCCACTCCCTTTGTTTGAAACCACCCGCTTATAGGCTTTGTTCATGTTGGAGGGTGATAGGATTTGCTCAAGCAGACCGCCTTCCGTAAATCGTACTTCCGTGAGGTTGTTTTCAGTTATCCCAATAAAAGTCTGCACTCCTAGGTAGCCGTCGGATGCCGTCCTATTCTTCCCTTGGCAGCTATCACTCTCCGTTGATATTTTCTGCATTCTTCCCTTCACCGGGTAACATTCATTTACTGCCCACTTATAATAAGGTTCAGTCCTTCGACACTTCGTGAGGCCTCCTGCTTTTCCTTTTCTTTTAACAGGCTCGTGTCCGTATCTACTATGACCTCTGCTGACTTCTCACGGCTAGCTTTACTCCATGCTTCTGAAAAAAAAAACGTCCGCACGTCCGTGAGACCTCCCCGGGTAAGAACGATAACTTTCATCCCATATACCTGTTACATTTACCATGCTGTCCCCGTGCAGTATCGGACTTCGATTTGTTATGCAATCTCATCCGGACAGCTTTGGCCTTATATGTACTTCCTGTTCGTCAGGCCGGGATTTTGCCGCCGGCTTCCTTCAGATTCCACCTCGCGATGGACACCCTTGCCTTTGGCTAACACTTCCTACTGCTAAGCGTGTTCGGGACTTGCACCCTAGAGTTATCGCCCATGCCGGGCGCACA
>NZ_JBHEUZ010000050.1:0-1883 GCF_041925275.1 Parapedobacter sp. 2B3
CCGTTGAGAACACGGGCAACGTGAGCCTGACGGGCGTCGCTGTGACCGATGCGGTTGCGCAGGACGGCACCAGCACGGCATTGGTATTGGGAGCGCCCACGGGCGACACGGACAATGACGGTGAACTGGACGTTGACGAGACATGGGCATACACGGTTACTTACGCGGCCATGCAGTCACACATCGACAATGGCAGTGACATCGTGAATGTGTTCACCTTCGATGCGGATGAACTGACCAGCGATGTGAGCGACGACGCAACAACGACCATCACGCAGTCGCCCTCTGTTTCCGTTGAAAAGGTAGTCGATGCAACCAACATCGCGGTACCTTCCACACTTAACTATACTATTACCGTTGAGAATACGGGCAACGTTAGCCTGACGGGCATCGCTGTGACCGACGCGGTCTCACAGGACGGCACCAGCACGAATCTGACCCTAGGTGCACCGTCCGGCGACACGGACAATGACGGTGAACTGGACGTTGACGAGACATGGACATACACGGTTACTTACGCGGCCACGCAGTCACACATCGATAACGGCAGTGACATCGTGAACACGTTCACCTTCGGTGCGGATGAACTGACCAGCGATGTGAGCGACGATGCAACGACGACCATCACGCAGTCGGCTTCTGTAAGCGTTGAGAAGGTGGTCGATGCAACCAACATCTCGGTACCTTCGACCCTTACCTATACGATTACCGTTGAGAATACGGGCAACGTTAGCCTGACGGGCATCGCTGTGACCGATGCGGTTGCGCAGGACGGCACCAGCACGGCATTGGTATTGGGAGCACCCACGGGCGATGCGGACAATGACGGGGAGCTGGACGTTGACGAGACATGGGCATACACGGTTACTTACGCGGCCACGCAGTCACACATCGACAATGGCAGTGATATCGTGAACGTGTTCACCTTCGATGCCGATGAACTGACCAGCGAGGTCAGCGACGACGCAACAACGACCATCACGCAGTCGCCCTCTGTTTCCGTTGAAAAGGTAGTCGATGCAACCAACATCGCGGTACCATCAACACTTAACTATACGATTACCGTTGAGAACACGGGTAACGTTAGCCTGACGGGCGTCGCTGTGACCGATGCGGTTTCTCAGGACGGCACCAGCACGACATTGGCCCTAGGTGCACCGTCCGGCGACGCAGACAATGACGGCGAACTGGATGTTGACGAGACATGGGCATACACGGTTACTTACGCGGCCACGCAGTCACACATCGATAACGGCAGTGACATCGTGAACACGTTCACGTTCGATGCCGATGAACTCGGAGCCCCGGTGAGTGACGACGCTACCACGGCGATTACACAATCTGCTTCGGTATCCGTTGAAAAGGTAGTCGATGCAACCAACATCGCAACACCTTCCACACTTACCTATACGATTACCGTTGAGAATACGGGCAACGTGAGCCTGACGGGCATCGCTGTGATCGACGCGGTTGCGCAGGACGGCACCAGCGCCGCATTGGTATTGGGAGCGCCCACGGGCGACGCAGACAATGACGGTGAACTGGATGTTGACGAGACCTGGATCTATACGGTTACTTACGCGGTCACGCAGTCACACATCGACAATGGCAGTGACATCGTGAATGTGTTCACCTTCGATGCGGATGAATTGACCAGCGATGTGAGCGACGACGCGACGACGGCGATTACACAATCGGCTTCTGTAAGCGTTGAAAAGGTGGTCGATGCAACTAACATCTCAGCACCTTCGACCCTTACCTATACGATTACCGTTGAGAACACGGGCAACGTGAGCCTGACGGGCGTCGCGGTGACCGACGCGGTTGCGCAGGACGGCACCAGCACGAATCTGACCCTAGGTGCACCGTCCGGCGACGCAGAC
>NZ_JBHEUZ010000051.1:0-1515 GCF_041925275.1 Parapedobacter sp. 2B3
CGAGCATGACCACGGATGGCAATAGTACCATCACGGTGCAGCTGAAGGACGCGGCTGGCAACAACCTGGCGGCTTCTGCGGGCACGGTTGCGCTGAGCACGACCATCGGTACGCTGGGCACGGTTACGGATAACAACAACGGTACGTACACGGCCACGCTGACGTCCACCGCTACGGGTACGGCTACCATCACGGGTACGCTGGATGGCACGACCATCGCGGACGATGCCACGGTTACGATCGGTGTGGGAGCGGCGGCTGTAAGTACTACGACAATCACGGCTATTCCGCCGAGCATGACCACGGATGGCAATAGTACCATCACGGTGCAGCTGAAAGACGCGGCTGGCAACAACCTGACGGCTTCTGCGGGTACGGTTGCGCTGAGCACGACCATCGGTACGCTGGGCACGGTTACGGATAACAACAACGGTACGTACACGGCCACGCTGACGTCCACCGCTACGGGTACGGCTACCATCACGGGTACGCTGGATGGCACGACCATCGCGGACGATGCCACGGTTACGATCGGTGTGGGAGCGGCGGCTGTAAGTACTACGACAATCACGGCTATTCCGCCGAGCATGACCACGGATGGCAATAGTACCATCACGGTGCAGCTGAAAGACGCGGCTGGCAACAACCTGACGGCTTCTTCGGGCACGGTTGCGCTGAGCACGACGGTTGGTACGCTGGGCACGGTTACGGATAACAACAACGGTACGTACACGGCTACACTGACGTCTACTGCTACGGGTACGGCTACCATCACCGGTACGCTGGACGGCACGGACATCACGGATAACGCCACGGTGAGCATCACGGTGGGCTCCGCTTCCGTTACCACCACAACGATCACGGCTGTTCCGACAAGCATAACCACGGACGGTTCATCCACGGTCACGGTGCAGCTGAAAGACGCAGCTGGCAACAACCTGGCGGCTTCTGCGGGCACGGTTGCGCTGAGCACGACCATCGGTACACTGGGTACGGTTACGGATAACAACAACGGTACGTACACGGCCACGCTGACGTCCACCGCTACGGGTACGGCCACCATCACCGGTACACTGGATGGCACGGACATCACGGACGATGCCACGGTTACGATCGGTGTAGGGGTAGCGGCTGTGGCCACTACCACGATCACGGCTGTTCCGACCGGCATGACGACCGACGGCTCATCGACCATCACCGTGCAGCTGAAGGATGCGGCTGGCAACGACCTGGCGGCTTCTGCGGGCACGGTTGCGCTGAGCACGACAATCGGCACGCTGGGTACGGTTACGGATAACAACAACGGCACGTACACGGCTACACTGACGTCTACTGCTACGGGTACGGCTACCATCACCGGTACGCTGGACGGCACGGACATCACGGATAACGCCACGGTGAGCATCACGGTGGGTGCAGCTTCCGCTGCCACCACCGAGATCACGGCTGTTCCGCCGAGCATGACCACGGATGGCAATAGTACCATCACGGTGCAGCTGAAGGACGCGGCTGGCA
>NZ_JBHEUZ010000052.1:0-1335 GCF_041925275.1 Parapedobacter sp. 2B3
TGGAGTTGCTACATTTGACCGGAGACTTTTTAAGGATATATATTTACCAATAAAAGAGTCAACGATTAAATTTAGACAATGGGTAAGCGACCACGTTTTTTTGATTCAGAGTTTAAAATCATGGCAGTAGAACTATCGTATGCAAAAGGGACAGCTGCATCAGCAGCGAAAGAACTAGGTATAAATGAGTCTATGCTAGGTAAGTGGCGAAGGGACTCCAGATTCAACGCTCGTATTGATGAGTTGGAGCTGGGTAGCAATCGCATTTCCGGTGATAATAATAGGGACCTGGAACAGGAAAACAAGTTATTGAAAAAAGCCCTGAAAGAGGCCACAATTGAAAGGGATATTTTAAAAAAGGCTGTAGGCATCTTCTCCAAGGGAGATCGGAACGATTCGGTTTTATAAAAGCCCACAGAACGGAGTTTCCGATTGAGAAGATGTGTAAAGTGATGCAGGTGAGCAGCAGTGGCTATTATTACTGGCTGAAGCATCCGGTCGGCAAAAGGGAGATTGAGCGGAGTGCTTTATCAGTGAAGATCAAGGAATGTTATGACGGAAGCAAGGGCACCTACGGCAGTCCGCGCATCACCAAAGCACTGCAGGCCGGTGGTACCGACGTATCCAGGCCCCGGGTGGCACGCATCATGCGGGGCATGGGCCTGAGAAGCATCGTAAGACGCAAATGGCGGGTATGCACCACTGAATCCGGCCACGGGCTTGCCATATGCGCCAACCTGTTGGACAGGGACTTCCATGCCGGTAAGCTGGGAGAAAAGTGGGTGGGTGACCTCACTTACATCCCCACGGACGAAGGCTGGCTGTACCTGACCACCGTGATGGACCTGGCTGACAGGAAAATCATCGGCTGGGCGCAAAGTGAAAGCATGGAGGCGGAGCTGACGACCATCCCCGCATTGCGGATGGCGCTGACAAACCGAAGGCCGGAAAAGGGTATGGTATTCCATTCCGACAGGGGTGTACAGTATGCCTGCGGGGCATTTAAGGAAGCATTAAGGCAGGCAGGCGCCAATATCCGGCAAAGCATGAGCAGGAAGGGTAATTGCTGGGATAATGCACCCATGGAGAGCTTCTACAAGACGCTGAAAGCGGAAGAGGTGAACCGGCATCATTTCAGAACAAAACAAGAGGCAAAATTGGTCATATTCGATTATATCGAAGGTTGGTATAACAGAAAAAGATTGCATTCAACACTAGGATACCTTACACCGTGTCAAGTTGAAAAAATCCTGTCGGAAAAAGCCGCATGAAAGGACAGGCTATCAACCTTAACCTAAAAGAAAAAAATCTCCAGTAGACTATTGCAATTCCATA
>NZ_JBHEUZ010000053.1:0-1319 GCF_041925275.1 Parapedobacter sp. 2B3
AATTACTAGTGATGCGTTAAGTTTTTGCATCAAATAAGTTCCATATTTCTTGTTCTTTGACATTTTGATTTTTTTGATTTTCTGTGAGCAAATCGTTTAGTGGGGTTTTGTCAAAGGCGGATATTCCCAGAATCTGCATGATTTCGTAAATGGAGAGCGTGCTTTTCAGGGTGTGTTTGACAAGGGCAACGATCAGATAAGTGCAGATTGCTATCCAAATGTGGATATTCACGGCATTTTCCGATTGCCCCCAAAGTGATTTGATGACCAGGTTTTGCTTTATCCATTTGAAAAACACTTCAATCTGCCACCTGTGGCGGTATAGCCGTGCGATTTCAAGTGCCGATACTTCAAAGTTATTGGTGAGGAATACCAGTTCGACCTCTTTGTCCGCATTATAGTATTCCACCAGCCTTAGTGGTTCGGGATACAGCTTTTTGGACTTGTATCCGTTCAGTTCGACAGTCCGGTCTGTTAAAAGACCTGATCGGGCATCAATATTGAAATTACTTTCAATAACGGAGAAATCCATTGAGGTCTTGGCCCTGGTGATAAAGTATGCCCCGCAGTTGTTGATGTTAAACAAAGCAGCGAAATCAACGTAAGCTTTGTCCATGACATAGATTGTTTCCGGAGTGGGAACCAATATATCCAACGTGTTGCTGTCGTGGTACTTGCCATCGGTGATCAGGATAAAAGCCGGAATACTGCCCCTTAAATCCAATAGTGTGTGTATCTTGACGGCGCCGCGCGAATATTTGCCGGGAGCCCAGCCGAAGAGTTTAAGGCTCAACGAAATGGTTGTGGAATCCAGCAAAAGCACCTCGTTACCGATAGCTACCCCGGCAATGGCCCCTTTCCCGTACAGCGGCCGCACTTTACCGATCAGGTAGGCCCCGAAATCCGCGAATATCCGGTAATCACGACCTTCGTTCGCACGCGACAGCGTGGACTGGTTGACATACGTCCGGATGCCGAGATGGTATAGCTTGTTTTTATGTGCTTTCAGGCAGACACAGATATCACGAAGTGAGTTGCGGGAGGTCAGCTGGCCGAAAAACAGTTGGATGAACTGGTTCCAACAGTTGAAATCCCTTGTCCGGAAATCACCGTTGTATCTCGATACACATTTATCAAACTCGTACCTGTCGAGAAATTGCAAAAGTTGGGCAAAAACATACTTCCCTGAATTCATGGCCTCATTTTAAGGCCGTAAATCTACAGGTCAAATCAAATCAAAAAATCAAAGAACGATTATAATATATTTATATACAATGTATTACAACAAATTTTAAAAACTTAACGCATCACTAGTAATT
>NZ_JBHEUZ010000054.1:0-1318 GCF_041925275.1 Parapedobacter sp. 2B3
TCATTAGTGTCCCATTAAAATCCAAAATAGTTCTTTGAAATATTTGAAATATAGTTAGTTACAGAGGTTTTTCAAGCGAACGGACTTGAAAACATAGCTTAGCATCAGGTTAATCTGATGGCAGATGTTTCAAGATAAATACGTTTTCGCTCAGTTGGTCTCGTTTCTAAATCGGAGTAAGTTCAATCGTATTGTTGCCAGATACAATGGCGACAGATATGTGAAGCATTTCAGTTGTTGGAATCAACTTCTTGCCCTGATGTTCGGCCAACTCTCCAATCGTGACAGTTTAAGGGACCTGATCGTCGCCCTTGATGCCCATCACTCCAAATGTTACCATTTGGGAATGGGTAAGAATGTCTCCAAATCATCTTTGGCCAGAGCCAATCAGGATAGAGACTACCACATCTTTGAAGAGTTTGCTTACTATCTGGTAAACGAAGCAAGAGAGAAGCGTGCCACCAATATATTCCATCTGGGTGGTAACATTTACGCTTTTGACTCAACGACGATCGATCTCTGCCTTTCGGTATTCTGGTGGGCGAAGTTCCGTAAGAAAAAAGGCGGCATCAAAGTGCATACATTATATGACGTGGAAACACAGATACCGGCATTCTTCCATATTACCGAGGCTTCGGTGCACGATTCAAAGGCTATGAGGGAAATCCCCTATGAACCGGGCTCATACTATATCTTTGACCGGGGCTACAACAACTTCAGGATGCTGTATAAGATACATCAGATCGGGGCCTATTTCGTTGTCAGGGCAAAGAAAAACCTTCAATGCAAATCCATCAAATGGAAACGCAGGCTGCCCGGAAACGTACTTTCTGATGTAACGATCGAATTGACCGGCTTCTATCCTAAGCAGTATTATCCCGAGCCTATCCGTCTGGTCAGATACTGGGATGAAGAACAAAAGCGTGAGTTTGTCTTCTTGACAAATGCCACCCACATCCCGGCTCTTCAGGTCGCTGAACTTTACAAGAACCGGTGGCAGGTGGAACTCTTCTTCAAATGGCTGAAACAGCACCTCAAAATCAAAAAGTTCTGGGGCACTACCGAGAATGCCGTCCGGATCCAGATCTACGCCGCAATATGCACATACTGCCTGGTGGCAATCGTTCAAAACGACATGAAACTGAACAGAACCACCTACGAAGTGCTCCAAATATTGAGTATCTCACTGACTGATAAAACGAACCTTCGAGATCTCTTTAGCAAAACTAAATTTCAATATGACAAAGAACGATTTGGACCGAATGGGCCAACTTTATTTAATTTTTAACAACGTCCCATTTTTAATGGGACACTAGTG
>NZ_JBHEUZ010000055.1:0-1278 GCF_041925275.1 Parapedobacter sp. 2B3
CGGGTGCACGACAGATTTCCGTCAAGCGGCATTTTTAGCGTATTCGACGATTTTATACCATCTATTGCTTTTGTAGGTCGCCCTTAGCTGCGCCATTTTCTGCAGACCGTCCAGAGACCAGTGCTGCCCGGACAGCTTAAGGCGTGCCTGCAGTACCGCTTTGTGGGCTGATTCTATGGCTCCCGATCCGATGAACAGCCCTTGTTCGCGGAACGACCTGTAGCGCATCCGCTCGATGTTTTCCCGGTAATACCCCAGCAGGTTGTTCCGCTTCTTTTCTGCGGCTTTGTCATCAAGCTGTACCTGTTCAATCGCCTTGATGACCAATTCGGGATCCTTTTCCAGCAAAGCCTCCCGTTGGACATCGAGCCACTCCCTGCGCATTTCCTCGTCCTGTATGCAGTCCTTTGCAAATTCGCACAGGTGCTCAGCGGCATGGAAATAGTCCAGTATCTTTCGCGCATCGGGATACAGGTCATCCGCCCAGTTCCATATCCATTTGGCACCGTCCGATACGATCGCCAGGTTGTCAAGCCCCTCTATCTCGTATTCCAATCTGGGGAAAAATTCCTTTGCTCTGCCTAGATGGGCCACATAGATCGATCCATCCACGAAATTCCGGTCCTGGCAAAGGGGAAGGATGCTGCCGGCACGTATCACCCGGCCCAACTTCACCTCACGCCAGGGTTCGCCCTTTTCACGGGTCGGGTACATCGCCCCGTCAACCATCAGGTAATGGAGCTCGCTGCGCTCCTGATCGCTGTATTCCACATGGCATCCAGCAATGACCGATTGACTGATCTCTTCATCGACAATGCCACCGTATAGATGGCAGACCCGCTCTATCTGTTTGGCGTTGAAGTCAGAACCGGTTAGGCTGTTGATGACCCGCTCCGCTTCCTCGAAAACCAGTTGCTGGCCAACGAAACACATCGTCTCCTGAGCAAAACCGCTGATGTTCATCGAACCGGGGCTTTTGGCCAGGATATGCTCTTTGCATAATTCTAGCTGCCCGAATCGCGTGTGGAGTTTTTTTTTCTGTTTTTGTCTTTGGGTACATCTCCCGTAGAAAGGGCGAAAATCTCCCGCTCGAGCTCCTGCATCATCGATGCATAACTGCTCTCGTATTCGTAGCCAGTGGTCATATCGGCCGTTTTAGCTTTCCAAGCAGCATACTTCTCCTTAACAATCGCAGTGACTTCCTCTAATTCTTCCATGTGGTCCTTTTGGGATCACAAGTTAACACTTTTAAGGAAAATGGAAATCTGTCGTGCACCC
>NZ_JBHEUZ010000056.1:0-1266 GCF_041925275.1 Parapedobacter sp. 2B3
AGGGCACCTCTAAAAACTCATTGATTTGAAATAACATTTGATATTAGCTTGATTTTCAGTATATTTAAATCATGAAAGGAAAGAGATTCAAACGTCATCGCGACTACGGTTTTTTTGATCAGGATATCAGGCTCAGTAAGCTAACGCAATTGGGGGATCGCTTGGAGAAATTAGATAACGGTATTGATTTTGAGCTATTCAGGGATTTTTTAACCGTTGGGTTGGCTAAAATGTCTGCCGGTAAAGGTGGTCGTCCAGCATACGACTATGTGCTGATGTTCAAGATTCTGATCCTGCAACGTTACTACAACCTTTCGGATGATCAGGTAGAATACCAAATAAATGACAGGATGAGCTTTATGCGCTTTTTGGGCCTTACGATTGCAGACGATGTTCCGGACAGCAAGACGGTTTGGCATTTCAGGGAACGGTTAATCGATTTGGAACTCATTGAGCCGATCTTTAACCTGTTCTTGGTGGAACTGGAGCGGTTGGGTTTGGTTGTCAACGAAGGCAAGATCGTGGATGCCAGTTTCATAGAAGTACCCAAACAGCGCAACTCCAGGGAGGACAACAAGCAGATCAAGGAAGGTCAAATCCCGGATAGTTTCAAGGAGCATCCGCAGCGGATGTCACAGAAAGACACCGATGCACGATGGACAAAGAAGAACAATGTGAGCTATTTCGGTTATAAAAACCATGTAAAAGCGGATGCGGGAAGCAAGCTCATCACCGGATATATGGTAAGCGATGCATCGGTCCACGATTCTCAGGCTACCGAGCATTTGCTTGATGAGAAAGACAGGGGAGCGGATTTTTATGCAGACAGTGCCTATACGGGCGAGAAGCAGGACAAGCTCATCGCGGCGCGGGGGATGACCAACAAGGTATGCGAAAAGGGCTACCGCAACCAGCCACTTACCGACGAGCAGAAAGCCGCTAACCGTGAAAAATCGAGCGTTCGCTCAAGGGTGGAGCATATTTTCGGCTTTACCGAGAATAGCATGAATGGGATGTACCTGTACAACATAGGCATCAAGCGCATTACCGCGATGGTAGGCTTGATGAACCTGACCTACAACATGTTCAGAAAAATTCAGTTGCAGACCGTTTAAGGGGATAGGTGTGTCCGAATGTGAACAAACATAAACATAAAATACTAATAAACAAATAGTTACAAAATATCAAGCAAAAACAGCACATCAACAATGAGATTTAGAACACAAAAAATTTTCAAAAACCAAATCCCGAAAGGCAGAATACCTA
>NZ_JBHEUZ010000057.1:0-1151 GCF_041925275.1 Parapedobacter sp. 2B3
CGGCGAGCAGGCTGCTTCGGAAATCGTCATCCAGGGCAGCGCGTTGCCTCTTTTTAGGCTTACTTAACTTTGATTCGGATTCCCGTTCGATTATGGCCAGTGCCATTTTGGCGATGATCTGGTAATTGAGTGCCGCATTGCCTTTCTTCTTCAAGGCTGCATCTTCCCTGAATATGACATCCAAGTTCCAGTGGAGATTGTTTTCGATTGCCCAGTGGCTGCGGATGGCTTTGGCGATCACTCCCGGTCCAGCGTTAAGCGAAGAGATGTAGTAGCTGACCTGGGTGCTTGATTGACCGGATCGTTTATCGGTGCGTTCAGAGGTGATTTTGGCGATGGTTCTCAATCCCGGCCAGTCTTCCCTATCGTCCAGAAACGTGAGATTATCGGTTGCCTGGCAGGTTCTTCGCTCAATTCGTCCGTGACCGGCATCCAGGGTAACTTCTTTTTCAACCGCCGGTTTCATCCCGAGCACTTTTACGACCTGTTCCTTGAGTTCTTCCTGATTGTCTTTGACCATCAGTACATAATCCGCTTTCTTTTCAATGATCGCTCCTGCGATCGTTTTCTGGCATCCCATCGCGTCAAGGGTAACTATGCAACCTTCAAGCGACAGGGTATCCAGCAGTGCCGGGATAGCGGTGATCTCATTGCTTTTCTCATCAATGGCCCGCTGGCCCAAACAGATCCGATTGCCCGAAGCATAGGCTGAGACGACATGGAAAGCTGACTTCCCACAGGCTTTGTTGTCCGAACCCCGGATCGTTTTACCGTCGATGGCCACCACCTCTCCTCCGGTCAGTTCCGCAATCGAGGCAACCCAGGCACTGAATGCCTGGCTGAACGATTCGGGGTCAAGCGCTGCAAAAACCTTCCCCAATACATCGTGTGAGGGAATGCCGTGACGGTAAGGATAATATTGCCGTAACCATTCCAGTTTCGAGCGGCCGAACATACTGATCGATGTCCAGTCATCCATGCCGCTCAGCACAGCCGAAATGCACAGGAACAGGATCTCTTCCAGTGGATACATAAAATGACCGCGGTTGGTCCGTCGGGGATCTTTCACCCCGGAAAAATAATGAGAAAAAACTTGGTATGGCTTATTAGTCGGATTTGAAAAGGGCATTTTTTTTCACCCTAACCATTTC
>NZ_JBHEUZ010000058.1:0-836 GCF_041925275.1 Parapedobacter sp. 2B3
TAGGCTTGCGGTGAAAGAGTGAACCCGGAGGGTCCAGTTGCATGTGGGGCTGCATAAAGGCTCCCCTGGGGAGTTCAGTTGTACCCAAAGCCTTCCTTTGGGGGCACTTCTGGATGGGTGAATGGGGCTTGAAACGCATTTTCTGGAGCCCGAGTTTTCAGTCTTCTGCCATGGTGGCTAGGGGTATATTTAGGGTTGCTCGTAAACAGTGAACAAGGAGGGTCCAGTTGCATGTGGGGCTGCGTAAAGGCTCCCCTGGGGAGTTCAGTTGTACCCAAAGCCTTCCTCTGGGGGCACTTTTGGATGGGCGAATTAGGCTTTTAACGCATTTTCTGGGGCCCGAGTTTTCAGTCGACTGCCAGGCGGGCCAGGGCTATATTTAGGGTTGCTGTGAAAGAGTGAACCCGGAGGGTCCAGTTGCATGTGGGGCTGCATAAAGGCTCCCCTGGGGAGTTCACTTGTACCCAAAGCCTTCCTTTGGGGGCACTTCTGGATGGGTGAATGGGGCTTGAAACGCTTTTTCTGTGGCCCGAGTTTTCAGTCTTCTGCCATGCTGGCTAGGGTTATATTTAGGGTTGCTGTAAAGAGCGAACACGGAGGGTCCAGTTGCATGTGGGGCTGCATAAAGGCTCCCCTGGGGAGTTCAGATGTACCCAAAGCCTTCCTTTGGGGGCACTTTTGGATGGTCCAAGGGGAATCGCAATGCGTTTTCTGAGGCCCGCTTTTTCAGTCTTCTCCCATTGCGCCGAGGGCTATATTTAGGCTTGCGGTGAAAGAGTGAACCCGGAGGGTCCAGTTGCATGTGGGGCTGCATAAAGGCTCCCCTGGGGAGTTCA
>NZ_JBHEUZ010000059.1:0-819 GCF_041925275.1 Parapedobacter sp. 2B3
AAGGATACCCGTATCGGCGTTCCGTGGCGACAGCGCCTCCTACCAAAAAGAGGTGCTGGAGCTGATGGATAGCCGGAATGTCCGCTTTTACATCCGCATGCTTGACTTCAGGGGCATCCGGGAAACATTTGCCGGTCTGGACGATTGGCAGACGATCCGGGTCAATGAACACAGGAAAGAAGTGGGCAGCGTCTGTTACAGCTTTAAGGATTCCCAAGAAAAGTACCGGGTGGTGGTCACCAGGACATTGAAAAAAAGCAACCAACTGGATGCTTTTGAAAATCGGTCGTACCATTACCAGGCGATCATCACCAATGATGGAAACAGTTCTGAAAAAGAGGTGATCGAATTCTATAACCAGCGCGGTGATGCGGAGAAATCCAATTGCTATCTGCTGAATGACTTCAACCTCAGCCGCCTGCCTTTCATGGACATGGACACCAACACCACTTATATGTATCTGATGGCTATGTGCGCCACTTTATTCGAATGGATAAAACAGGTGCTGGTTACCAATAAAACCCCGGGTATCTCGCTGACGATGCGGGCCAAAGCCATCTGCTTCCAGTACATCACGGTCAGTGCCCGCTGGATAACCCATGCGCGGAAGACCGCCATAACGGTTTTTTCCAGACAACAATACCGCCCCCTGCTGATCTAAAACCGGTATTTCCCGAAAAAACGGACTCACAGCATTTGGGGGAAAGGGGGGCTTGTGGCTGAATAGCACGATATTCCTTGCTTTTGACCAATAAAGGATTGCCAAGCCAAGGGTTGTATGGAATTTCTCGCCGGTAAAGTAAGGCTGCGACTTTTAGG
>NZ_JBHEUZ010000060.1:0-627 GCF_041925275.1 Parapedobacter sp. 2B3
CCATCCCGGCCAGCTCGCCATAGCTGCGTGCGTTGAGGCCGATGCCGAAAACCTGTTTGATGTAGAACATCGCCGAGGCTTCGGCCTGTGGCCGCAGGCTCTCCGAGTAGGTCACCAGCACCGAAGGGCGGAACTGGAAGTCTATGCCCATATGGAACAGCGCACCCGCCGTGAGGTGGTACAGGTTGCGGAAGTCGTAGCGGTTATCACCGCCCCCCACCCCCAGGTTGCCCAGCATCAGCCGCGGCAGCGACAGGCCCACGTAGTACCGCTCCGGGCGGTACAGCATCACCCCGAAGCCCACCAGGGCGTCTGTCTCCCGCACATCCTCCCGGAAGGCCGGGTCCTGCGGGTCCAGCTGAGAGAACCGGCCGTCCATGTAGCTGAAGCCCGCGTTGAGCGACAGCCCAAGGTACTCGGTCTCCGATATCCGTACGCCCTTGGCGAAGAAAGCCGAGGCCTCCGTCAGTTTCTCCACGGCCATGCTTTCATGGCGGAGGGTTATGCCGGTGGTGGCGCCGGACCGCCGCAGGCCGATGTGGCCACTGCCCCAGAACACCGTGGGGGCGCCGTCCAAGCCCACCCACTGCCGCCGGCCGATCACCGATACCTCCCCGCCCGTGCGCA